>CAMFZK010000114.1 GCA_946006915.1 uncultured Clostridia bacterium | reverse complement strand
ATTCCTCTACGTCTCGTGGGCTCGGAGATGTGTATAAGAGACAGATATATCACATACAAACCATTTAAGCAAGAATAAGTGTCTTGCTATTTTCAGAATAAAAAAGTATAATCGTTTTAATAGGGAGTGGGGGTAATATTATGGCTATGTGGAATCCTTGGCGGGGATGTAAAAAGTGCAGTGATGGGTGTTTGCACTGCTATATTCATAAAGGTGATGCAAAGCGAAATATAAACACAGCCGAAATTGTTAAAACCAAATATTTGTGCGCTCAGGCAAAACTTGCAAATATAAACTTTAAAAGATAATTTTTATTCTGCCTTTTTTATTAAATTTCTTGCAAAAGCGTGGTAATTAAAATAAGCCATAAAAACTCTCCCTTAAAGTTAAAAGCAATTTTTCAAGTTTTCAAAAAAATACTTTACTTTTAAGGGGAGTTGTGATATAATCATACGGCAACCGTATACTATGCTTTAGGTGTCTGCCCTTTGGGAGTTCACTGTGACCTATTGCTTGGTTTACGGAATGTGTTTTAAAATATTTTAAAGGAGTGAAAACAATGACAAAGGAATTGAAGCAACAGATTATGACTGAATATGCTGTTCACGAAGGTGATACAGGTTCGCCGGAAGTTCAAATTGCTCTTCTTACCACAAGAATCAACGAACTTAACGCACACCTTAAAAACCACCCGAAGGATAAGCATTCTTACCGTGGTCTTCTTAAAATGGTTGGTCACAGAAGAAACCTTTTGGCTTACCTTATGAAGAATGATATTGAAAGATACCGTTCAATCGTTAAGCGTTTAGGTCTTCGTAAGTAATTTGTTTAAAAAGGCAGGCCGCAAAACAGCGGTCTGCCTTATTACCATTTTTAAAACTTAAATAAAAAGGGATTTTTGCGGTTTAGCGGTAAATCGAGTGTATAGTTTTTTACTGTATATTGGATTTATTGCTAACCGAAAATCTCTAAAAAAGAAAAGGAGATTTAAAATGTTCGAAAATTACAAAGTTTATGAAACAACATTAGCAGGCAGACCCTTAAAACTTGAAACCGGTATGATGGCAGGGCTTGCAAATGCCGCTGTTATGGCGTCTTACGGTGAAACAAGCGTACTTTGTACCGTTACAGCTTCGGCTAAACCACGTGAAGGTGTGGATTTCTTCCCCCTTTCGGTTGATTATGAAGAAAAAATGTACTCGGTTGGACGTTTCCCCGGTTCTTTTACCCGTCGTGAGGGTAAAGCAACCGATAAAGCCGTTTTGGCTTCCCGTTGTATTGACCGTCCTATCCGTCCTTTGTTCCCTAAAGATATGCGTAATGACTGTTCGGTTGTTGCTACCGTTATGTCGGTAGACCCTGACTGTTCACCCGAAGTTTGTGCCGCTATCGGTGTGTCTTGTGCTATTGCCATTTCGGATATTCCGTGGGCAGGGCCTATTTCAAGCGTAAATGTCGGTCTTGTTGACGGCGAGATTGTTATTAACCCCACATTGGAACAAAGAGCAAAAACCGACCTTAACTTAACCGTTTCTTCTACCGAAGATTTGGTTGCTATGATTGAGGCAGGCGGTAACGAAATTCCCGACGATTTAATGTTCGACTGCATTATGGCAGGTCACGAAGTTAATAAAGAGATTGTTAAATTCATTAACGGTATTGTTGTCGAAATCGGTAAACCGAAGTTTGAATTTAAGTCAAACAACCCCGACCCCGAAATTTTTGCCGAAATGGAAGCATTCTGTATTGAGGATGTTAAGAAAGCACTTGATACCGACGATAAACTCGTTCGTGACGCCGCTTTACTTCCTATAAGCAACGCTTTGCACGAAAAGTATGATGCACAGTTTGAGGGCGAAGAAGCAAAGATTGACGAAATTTTGTACCTTATTCAAAAACACGTTGTAAGAAGTTGGCTTAAAGACGAAAAGAAACGTGTTGACGGTCGCGGTATTGACGAAATCCGCCCCTTAAACGCACAGGTTGACCTGCTCCCTCGAGTTCACGGTTCGGGTATGTTTACACGTGGACAAACCCAAGTTTTGTCTATTGCGACATTAGCACCCGTAAGCGAAGCACAAAAACTTGACGGTCTCGACGAAGAAGTTTCTAAAAGATATATTCACCACTACAATTTCCCGTCCTATTCGGTTGGCGAAACCAAACCTTCAAGAGGTCCGGGAAGACGTGAAATCGGTCATGGCGCTTTGGCAGAAAAAGCACTTGTTCCGGTTATTCCGTCGGTTGAAGAATTCCCTTATGCTATCCGTGTAGTAAGTGAAGTGCTTTCTTCTAACGGCTCTACTTCGCAGGGTTCTATTTGCGGTTCTACTTTGGCACTTATGGCTGCCGGTGTTCCCATTAAAGCCCCTGTTGCAGGTATTTCCTGCGGTCTTATTACCGGGGAAGACGGTGTCTACGGCGACTTTATGACAATGGTAGATATTCAAGGTCTTGAAGATTTCTACGGCGATATGGACTTTAAGGTGGCAGGTACTCACAAGGGTATTACCGCCATTCAAATGGACTTAAAGGTTCACGGTTTAACCCCCGCTATTATTAAAGAAGCATTTGCAAAAACCAACAAAGCAAGAAAGTATATTCTTGACGAAGTTATGCTTAAATGTATTCCCGAATCCCGTGCTGAACTTTCTAAATACGCACCTAAAATGCTTACTACCGCAATAAATCCCGAAAAAATCGGTGATGTTATCGGTAAGCAGGGTAAAGTTATTCAGTCAATCCAAGAACAGTGCGACTGTACTATCAACATTGAAGAGGACGGCAGAGTTTACGTTTCGGGACTTGATACCGAAAAAGCAAAACAGGCAATTTCTATTATTGAACTTATTGCTAATGACCCCGAAATCGGCGGTATTTACAGCGGTAAAGTAACCCGTCTTATGACCTTTGGTGCTTTTGTTGAAATTGCACCCGGTAAAGAGGGACTTGTTCACATTTCCAAACTTGATGTTAAACGAGTTGAAAAGGTTGAAGATGTTGTAAACGTAGGCGACCAAGTTATTGTAAAGGTTACCGAAATTGATGACCAAGGCAGAATTAACCTTTCCCGCAGAGATGCGTTGGTAGAAATTAACGGTGCCGTTGTTGAGGATGACACCGACGACGAAACCGAACGTAAACCGAGACGTGATAATAACCGCAGAGGTTTTAAAAAGCGTGATAACTAATAAAAAAGCACCCGAAAGGGTGCTTTTTTAAATGTATAATAAAGGATTAAGAATAATAGATTTTGCGGTTTAGCCGTTTACTATGCTTTCGTAAACTTTGTCAAACTGTTCTTTTGCCTGTTCGTTTGTTTTGGTGTTTTCGGTAATTTTTTGGCGGGTGTTTTCAAGGGAATTTATTAGTTGGTTTACCTCCGCTACAAAATCGTCCGACGTTTTAACAATGCTTTCACGCAAGGAATTAAGTGATTCGTGTGCCTCGTCTATTGAAGTAAGATTTTTTTCTACTTCCATATCGGTTAGTTTGGCATTTTCTTTGGAATTTGCCATAATCGCCTGTGCGTTTGCTTGGGCTACCAAATAAAGTTTACCTATATTGTCCGAAAGGCGTTCGATTTCTTCATATTTTTCGTTAAAGGCGTTAAGTTTTTCTTCAACAATTTTCTTTTCGCCCATAAGTTTTTGGTAATCTTCTTTAGAAAGTTTGAGTTCCTTTGCAAGTGAGTCCGCCTTTTTGTTTAAGATATCAGTCTTTTGAGCAAAGTTTTTGTGCATTTTTTGAATGTAGTTTGCAACATCTTCGCAGTTAAAACCGAACAAACTC
>CAMFZK010000113.1 GCA_946006915.1 uncultured Clostridia bacterium | reverse complement strand
GAGGCGGTCTTGAAAACCGTTTGGGTGCAAGCCCACAAGGGTTCGAATCCCTTTCTCTCCGCCAAAACTAAAAACCGAATAATCTTTATATATACGGCACACGGAGTAGTACTCAAGTTGGTGACGAGGCGCCCCTGCTAAGGGCGTAGGCCGGCTAATCCCCGGTGCGAGAGTTCGAGTCTCTCCTACTCCGCCAAATCCCCAAAGGCATACGCCTTTGGGGATTATTTATTACTTATTCACTTTTTACTCTTAAAAAAAGCACCTGCATATATAAACGAAAGTGCTTTTAAAATTTTAATCTAAATTCCCAATACGGCAACTGCAATGCGGAAATATACAAGAAGCGCAATAGCGTCAACTATTGTGGTAATAAAGGGACTTGCCATAACCGCAGGGTCAAAACCAATTTTTTTTGCAAGTATAGGCAAAACACAACCGACAAACTTTGCAACAATAATTGTAATAAACAGAGTTATACATACAACTAATATTTCAAGCATTTGTCTGCCCGGGTCAAATGTATGGAAAATAAGATAATCTACAAGCCACAATTTAATAAAACTAACCGATGCAAGTGTGATACTGCAACAAAATGCTACCCTTAATTCTTTCCAAATAACTTTGAAAATATCGCTAAACTCAATATCACCAAGCGAAATTGCACGGATAATTGTAACCGACGACTGACTGCCCGAATTTCCGCCCGTGTCCATTAACATAGGTATAAATGCAATTAGGGCGGGTATTGCGGTTAGTTTATGCTCGAAACTTGAAATAATTGCGCCCGTAAAGGTTGCCGAAATCATTAAAAGCATTAACCACGGTATACGTGACTTAAAGGTTGAAAAAACACCGGTTTTAAAATAGGTTTTGTCCGACGGTAAAATAGCCGCCATCTTTTCGATATCTTCGGTTGCCTCTTCTTGGATAACGTCAATAGCATCGTCAACCGTAATAATTCCCACAAGTCGATTTTCTTTGTCAACAACTGGCAAAGCCATAAAGTCATACTTTTCAAACTGACCCGCAACATCTTCCTTATCGTCAAGCGTATTGGCAAATATAACATTTTCTTCCATTATATCGCCTATAATACAGTCTTTCGGGTTAAGTAAAAGGTCTTTAAGGGAAACCATACCCAACAAATGACGGCTTCGGTCAATTACATAACAGGTGTAAATTGTTTCGGTGTCAAACCCTATCTTGCGAATACGGTCAAAAGCATCGTCAACCGTCATATTCTTTTTTAAGTCAATGTACTCGGTTGTCATAATACTGCCGGCACTGTCTTCGGGGTATGCCAACAACTGATTAATTTTTTTGCGTGTGTTAGCGTCCGACTGGCTTAGAATACGCTTTGCAATATTAGCGGGCATTTCTTCTATAATATCAACCGTATCGTCCAAATACAGTTCATCTAACACAATTTTAAGTTCGGTATCGCTTAATTTTTCAATTAAAAATTGCTGCATATCGCTTTCCAAATAGGAAAAAACTTCCGCAGCAAGTTCTTTTGGCAAAATTCTGAAAACAATGGGTAAATCTTTTTCGTCAACCTCAACCAAAATCGTTGCAATATCCGCAGGATTCAAATTATCAAGCAAACTTCGCAATTTAGAAAACTTCTTTTCTTCTATAAGGTCTAAAATCATTTGTTGCATAATAATAATCCTCCTTTTTGTAATCATAATAATAATTTTACCTAATTTTCGCTGCTATGTCAATATTTTATTGATTTTATATTTAGGTTATGGTATAATTATTCAAATTGTTTTTAGGTTAGGAGAAATTTTTAAAATGAATTCCAGTACAATTCAAATTTTTGTTGCTATGATAATTTATTTTATCATAGTTGTAGGTGTCGGTTTGGTTTATGCCAAAAGGTCAAATAAAAACTCTGCCGAATATTATTTGGGCGGTCGTTCTTTAGGTCCGTTTGTTACCGCTATGAGTGCCGAAGCATCGGATATGAGCGGTTGGCTTTTAATGGGACTTCCCGCTGTTGCTTTGGTAACAGGTCTTGCCGAAGCGAGTTGGACGGCTATCGGTCTTGCAATAGGTACATATATTAACTGGCTTATAGTTGCTAAAAATTTAAGAATATATACCGAAAAATTAAATGCCTATACCCTGCCCGACTTTTTCAGCAAAAGATTCGGTGACAATAAAAATATAATTTCCACATTAGCGGCGCTTATAATAATTGTTTTCTTTATTCCCTACACCGCTTCGGGTTTTGCTGCTTGCGGTAAACTCTTTGCATCGCTTTTCGGTATGAAATATATAACCGCTATGATTTTAAGTGCCGTTGTTATTATTCTTTACTGCACATTAGGCGGTTTTCTTGCCGCCTCTACTACCGACTTTATTCAAAGCATTATTATGACTATTGCTTTGTTCGTTGTTTTAGGTTTCGGTGAGGGCTTAATGCACGGCTTTGGCAATATATTTAATAATGTTGCCGGAATGGACGGTTATTTAGACCTATTCAAAGGTTATGATGTAGTTTCAAAAACAACCGGCAGTTACGGTGCATTGCCCGTTGTTTCCACCCTTGCTTGGGGACTTGGATATTTCGGTATGCCGCACATTCTTTTAAGATTTATGGCAATTAAAGATGAAAACAAGTTAAAACTTTCCCGCCGTGTTGCTACCGTTTGGGTTATTTTCTCAATGGCGGTTGCAGTTATAATCGGTGTTGTAGGTTACAACCTTATGTTAAAGGGTATTGTTCCCAATTACGGCTCTAAATCCGAAGCCGAAACGATTATTGTTGATGTTGCAAAATATTTAAGTAAATTCGGCTTTATTCCGGCACTTACGGCAGGTGTAATACTTGCAGGCATTTTAGCGTCTACAATGTCTACCGCCGATTCACAGTTATTAGCTGCCGCGTCCGGTATTTCGGAAAATATTTTCCAAGGCACTTTTAAGATAAAACTTTCCGAAAAACAGTCGGTTTGGCTTGCGAGAATTTCGGTTGTTGTAATTTCGGTTATTGCAATTTTCTTGGCATCTAACCCCGACAGTTCGGTATTCAGTATTGTATCTTTCGCTTGGGCCGGATTCGGTGCCGCTTTCGGTCCGTTAGTATTATTTGCGTTATTCTGGAAACGCACCACCAAAGAAGGTGCATTTGCCGGTATGCTTTCGGGCGGAATTATGGTATTTGTTTGGAAATTTGTAATTGCAAAACTCGGCGGTGTTTTCGCAATTTACGAACTTCTCCCCGCATTTTTAACTTCCTGCATTTTCATAGTTGTGGTATCTCTGATTACTAAAAAACCTTCAACCGAAATTACCGATATTTACAATTTGGTTAAGGCAAAAAAATAAACACGTATTACCAAAAGCGGTAGAGGATTTAATTCCCCTACCGCTTTTTTATTCTTTCCTAATATTCAGCAAATGAGCAATACCGGGTATGCTTTCGCCTTGGAAAGATGATGTGGGTGACATTAAGGCACCGGTAGACATAAATAGTATATTCTTAAAATCTCCATCTTCAAATCGGTGCATAACATAGGACGCTAAAACACTTGCACTGCATCCGCAACCCGAACCGCCGGCGTGAACGTCTTGTTTTTCGGTATTAAATATAAGCGTTCCGCAATCGGAATGTTTACATCTTAAATCATAGCCCTCTTTATCGCATAAATCGTACAGGCAATCTGTTCCTACTTCACCCAAATCACCCGTGAAAATCACGTCATAGTCTTTAGGGGAAGTATTTGTGTCCTTAAAATAGTGAACTAATGTTGCGGCTGCAGCGGGGGAAAATGTCAAGAGAACACCATAAATTTTCCGCTGTTAAAATTTTCCTTTAA
>CAMFZK010000112.1 GCA_946006915.1 uncultured Clostridia bacterium | reverse complement strand
GCGAATTAAGCCAAAACATTGTTGCCGAAAAATTGGGCTTAACTGTACCGAAAGGCAATGTTATTAAAGAAAATATTCCAATGCGTCCGCCGGTTATGTGTGCAGGTTGCCCGCACAGAGGGTTGTTTTACACCTTAAAGAAAAACAAACTCACCGTTATGGGTGACATTGGCTGTTACACTTTAGGTGCGGTAGCACCCCTTAACGCTATTGACACCACAATTTGCATGGGTGCTTCGGTTTCGGGTATTCACGGTTTTAATAAGGCGAATGACGGCAGTACCGAAAGCAAAACAGTAGCGGTTATAGGTGACTCTACCTTTATGCATTCGGGCGTTACGGGACTTATAAATATTGCTTACAACGGTTCTAATTCCACCGTAATTATTCTTGATAACTCAATTACAGGTATGACGGGACATCAACAAAACCCCACAACGGGTTACAACCTTAAAGGCGACCCGTGTGCTAAAATTGATTTGGAAGCACTTTGCAAAAGCGTTGGCATTAAGAGTGTCCGTGTGGTTGACCCTTATAACCTTAAAGAGTGTGACACGGTAATTAAAGAGGAACTCTTAAAGCAAGAGCCATCTGTTATTATTTCAAGAAGACCCTGTGCTTTGCTGAAATACGTTAAACACGCAGGACCTATTGCCACCGACACCGAAAAATGCGTAGGTTGTAAAATGTGTATGCAAATCGGTTGTCCCGCAGTCAGTATGGAAAACGGCAAGGTTAAAATTGATAATACTCTTTGCACAGGTTGCGGTGTTTGTTCGCAGATGTGTAAGTTTGATGTTTTTGCTTCTTTAAAGGAGGGTAAATAATGCAAACTAAAAATATAATGATTGTAGGTGTCGGCGGTCAGGGCACCTTGCTTGCAAGTAAACTTTTAGGACGACTTCTTTTAAGCAAAAATTACGATATTAAGGTAAGCGAAGTTCACGGTTTGAGCCAGCGGGGAGGCAGTGTTGTAACCTATGTACGTTACGGCGAAAAGGTTTATTCCCCCATAATTGACAAGGGCGAAGCCGATGTTATTGTTTCTTTTGAAATGCTTGAAGCGGCACGTTGGACCGAATATCTTAAAAAGGGCGGAGTAATTATTACAAATACCCAACAAGTAAACCCAATGCCGGTAATTACCGGTGCGTGCGAATACCCGAAAGACCTCCAAAACAAAATCCGTGAAAGCGGTATAAATTTGGACGCTTTTGATGCCCTTTCGTTAGCCGAAAAAGCGGGAAATGCCAAAGCGGTTAATATTGTTCTTTTGGGACGTCTTTCAAAACTTTTCGATTTTACGCAAGAAGAATGGATTACTGCAATAGAACAAAGCGTCCCCGAAAAATTCTTGGAACTTAATAAAAAAGCATTTTTGCTTGGCAGAGAATATGAGGTGTAAAAAATGGAAAAGTACTATCAAAAGGATATGGAATGTGCTTCCCGTGAAGAAATGGTAGCACTGCAAAACAAACGCTTGGTAGAACAGGTTAAACACGTGTGGGAAAATGTTCCTTATTACCGCAAAAAAATGGAAGAAAAAGGCGTAACCCCCGAAGATATTAAGGGTATTGAGGATTTACATAAACTCCCATTTTTAACCAAAGACGATTTGAGAGAGGCATATCCTTACGGTCTTTTGGCAAAACCGCTTGAAGAATGCGTAAGAATACAGTCAACTTCCGGCACAACAGGTAAGCGTGTTGTGGCATTTTACACCCAACATGACGTTGATTTGTGGGAAGAATGCTGCGCACGTGCAATAGTAGCCGCAGGCGGCACAAAAGAGGATGTCTGCCAAGTAGCATACGGTTACGGTTTGTTTACAGGCGGCCCGGGACTTAACGGCGGCAGTCACAAAGTAGGTTGCTTAACACTTCCTATGTCTTCAGGCAATACCGACAGACAGTTGCAGTTTATGACCGACCTTGGCGCAACAATTCTTTGCTGTACCCCCTCTTATGCCGAATACCTTGCCGAAAGTATTCACGAGCGTGGATTGCGTGATAAAATTAAGTTAAAAGCAGGTATCTTCGGTGCGGAAGCGTGGAGCGAAGAAATGCGCCGTGACATTGAAAACCAACTCGGCATTAAAGCGTATGACATTTACGGCCTTACCGAAACAAGCGGCCCCGGTGTTTCTTTTGAATGTTCCGAACAAACAGGTATGCACATAAACGAAGACCATTTTATTGCTGAAATCATCGACCCCGATACTTTGAAGGTTTTACCTGAAGGCAGTCAAGGTGAATTGGTATTCACTTCAATCACCAAAGAGGCATTCCCACTTCTTCGTTACCGCACAAAGGATATTACGGTCTTGTCACGTGAAAAATGTTCTTGCGGAAGAACCCTTGTTAAAATGCACAAGCCGATGGGCAGAAGCGATGATATGCTTATAGTTAAGGGTGTTAACGTCTTCCCCTCACAAATCGAGGCAGTACTGCTTGAAAACGGCTACCCTGCAAATTATCAGATTATTGTTGACCGTGTAAACCACAGTGACACTATTGAGGTTCTTGTGGAAATGACACCCGAAATTTTCTCGGATTCACTTGGTAAAATTACCGAAATGGAGAAAAATCTTGTTGCGGCACTTAAAGCAATGCTTGGAATTTACGCAAAAGTACGCCTTGTTGACCCCAAATCAATCGCAAGAAGTGAGGGTAAGGCAGTTAGAGTTATTGACAAGCGTAAAATATAAGGAGGGTATAAAATGTCTGTAAAACAAATTACCGCATTTTTGGAAAACAAAGCGGGACGGCTTTTGGAAGTAACCGAAATTTTGTCCCAAAATCAGGTAGATTTACGTGCAATAAATATTGCCGAAACCGCCGACTACGGTCTCTTGCGCATAATAGCAAAGGACAGTGACAAAGCGGAAAAAGTTTTAAAGGATGCCGGTGTAATATGCACCGCAACCCCCGTAATTGCCGTTGCCGTTTCGGACAGACCGGGCGGACTTAACGGTATGCTTAAAATTTTGGCTAAGGAAAATATAGACGTTAATTATATGTACTCTATTTTCGGTCATATAGGCGGTTTGGCATATATGATTTTGCAGGTTTCTGACACCGAAAATGCAAAAAAAGTTTTAATCGAAAACGGTATTGGAATTGCCGGTGCGGGCGATTTAGGAATAAATTAAAAATAAAGGCCCTTTGGGGCTTTTATTTTTTATGCGAATATGATATACTCTTCTTAATTGAGGTGGTTAAATTGAAAAAAATAATAACTTTAATTCTGTCAATTATTATCTTCACAACCTGTTCGGTTACTGCTTTTGCAGAAAATGAAGGTGACCCGCAGGGGGGAAGTTCTACTGAAACCGGTTCTTCTGAAAGCAGTTCTTCTGAAACCAGCAGTTCGGAAAGTGAAAGTTCCTCTTCACAAGAGCAAGTTTCTTCCGAAAATTCGTCATTGCCCGAAACTTCTAGCCAAACCCCCACAACCGTTGAACCCGTTTTACAGATATTGCAATTGCCTTCCAAAACGGTGTATGAACTTGGCGAAAGTTTAGATTTAAACGGGCTTAAGGTTAATATTATAACTGCGGACGGTGCAAAGATCTCCCAAAACGGTAAGGACTTAACTGTTTCTCATACGGTACTTAATACCGAGGGCAAACAAAAAATTACAATAAAGTATAATGACCTTACGGCGTATTTTGAAGTTACCGTAAATCCAAAACACGTTCATAAGTTCGGTGACTGGAAAACCGAAAAGGAAGCCACCTGTTCGGTTGAGGGCAAAATGTACCGTGAGTGTGAATGTAAAGAACGTGAAACAAAGGTTATTCCCAAACTTTCCCACGATTGGGACGAAGGCAAGGTAATAAAAAAAGCCACCGAGCAAACGGCGGG
>CAMFZK010000111.1 GCA_946006915.1 uncultured Clostridia bacterium | reverse complement strand
AATGGTAAAAAATTATATGTAATATGTATAAAAACTGTTGATTTTTAAATTATAATATGATAAAATATTAACAAAATTTGAAGTTACAGGGTGATGAAATGTTTAAAATTCTATCCAAAAAAAGCTTAAACCCAACCGTTACACAAATGGATATTGAAGCACCGCTTGTAGCCCGAAAGGCAAAAGCGGGGCAATTCATTATTTTGCGTGTGGACGAAGACGGCGAACGTATGCCTTTAACCGTTGCGGGTTATGACCGTGAAAAGGGCATTGTACGCATTATTTTTCAGGTTGTAGGCGCTACAACCGAAAAACTCAACCACAAGAACGAGGGCGAATACATAAGCGACTTTGTAGGTCCTTTGGGCAGACCCACCGAAACCGAAAACCTTAAAAAGGTTTGTATTGTCGGCGGCGGTGTTGGTTGTGCTATTGCTTTACCGGTGGCACAGCAGTTACACTCTCAAGGTTGTGAAGTTCACTCAATAATCGGCTTTAGAAACAAAGATTTGGTTATTTTGGAGGACGAATTTAAAGCCGCTTCCAAAACTTTAACCATTATGACCGATGACGGTTCATACGGCACAAAGGGCGTTGTTACCGAACCGCTTAAAGCGGCGCTTGAATCGGGCGAGGAATTTGACGAAGTTATTACAATAGGACCGCTTATTATGATGAAGTTCGTAGTAGCAACCACAAAGCCGTTCGGTGTTAAAACCACAGTTTCTATGAACCCCGTTATGATAGACGGAACGGGAATGTGCGGCGGTTGCCGTTTGACGGTTGACGGCAAGGTTAAATTTGCCTGTGTTGACGGTCCCGATTTTGACGGTTTCCTTGTTGACTTTGACGAAGCGATGAACCGCAACAGTGCATACCGTAATTTTGAACGTCACGCTTACGAAGATACTTGTAATTTGTTTAATAAGGGAGTGTAATAATGGCAGCAAATATGAGTCTTAAAAAGAATGAAATGCCTACACAGCCGGCGGATGTACGTTCCGCAAATTTCAATGAAGTGGCTTTAGGTTATACTGCCGAAGTTGCAGTAAACGAGGCAGAGCGTTGCCTTAACTGTAAACATATGCCTTGCGTATCGGGTTGCCCTGTTAATATACATATTCCGGATTTTATCAGTAAAATCAAGGAATCCGATTTTGAAGGTGCATACGGGGTGATTGCACAGTCCTCAAGTTTGCCTGCCGTTTGCGGCCGTGTTTGTCCGCAGGAAACCCAGTGCGAATCCAAGTGTGTTAGGGGTATTAAAGGCGAGCCGGTTGCTATTGGCCGTCTTGAAAGATTTGTAGCCGACTGGCACAACCAAAACCAAAAAGATGCACCGGAAAAACCGCAAAGCAACGGTCATAAAGTTGCCGTTATCGGTTCGGGTCCTTCGGGTCTTACCTGCGCTGGGGATTTGGCTAAAAAAGGTTACAGTGTAACAATTTTTGAAGCGTTCCATTTGTCGGGCGGTGTTTTGGTTTACGGTATTCCGGAATTCCGTTTGCCTAAAAAAATAGTTGAAAAGGAAGTTAATAACCTTAAAGAATTGGGTGTGGATGTTGTTACCAATGTTGTAATCGGTAAAACTATCACTATTGACGAACTTTTTGAAATGGGCTTTGAAGCGGTATTTATCGGTTCGGGTGCAGGACTTCCCAGATTTATGGGAATTCCCGGCGAAGCGCTTAACGGCGTTTATTCCGCTAACGAATTTTTAACAAGAAATAACTTGATGAAAGCATACCGTGAAGACAGCGCAACCCCCGTTATGCACGCTAAAAAGGCAGTTGTATTCGGCGGCGGTAACGTTGCAATGGATGCGGCACGTACTGCTAAACGTTTGGGTGCGGATGTAACAATAGTTTACCGCCGTACCGAAAAGGAACTTCCTGCCCGTCGTGAAGAAGTTGAACACGCAATGGAGGAGGGAATTAACTTTAAATTCCTTGCTAATCCTATTGAAATTAAAGGTGAAAACGGCTGGGTTAAACAGATTGTTTGCCAGGAAATGAAGTTGAGCGAACCCGACGAATCGGGCAGAGCAAGACCTATTCCGATAGAGGGAAGCACAACGGTTATTGATGCCGATTCGGTTATTGTTTCAATCGGTACTTCACCTAATCCGCTTATTAAGGATACCACAAAGGGACTTGAAGTTAATAAGTGGGGTTGCATTGTAGTAGACGAAGAAACCGGAAAAACATCACGCGAGGGTGTGTATGCCGGCGGTGACGCTGTTACAGGTGCGGCAACCGTTATTTTGGCAATGGGTGCAGGTAAAACCGCCGCCAAAGCCATTGACGAATATATTATGAGCAAATAATTTTAGTGCGGCAGGCAACTGCCGCATTTTTATGTCAATATTTGACTATTCAAAAATAATGTGTTATAATTCTAAAAAACAAAAAAGAGGAATTATTTTGGAAAACAAAAAGGATTTTAAAAATACTTTAAAAATACTGCTTTTGAGTGTCTTAATCGGTCTTTCGGGCGGTGCTTTGGGTACACTTTTTTCTAAATGTATAGCACTTGTTACCGGTGTTCGAAGTAATAACAGTTGGCTTATATATTTCTTGCCGATTGCCGGTTTTTTTATTGTCTTTATTTATGACAAACTAAAGGTTACGGGTGTAGGAACAAATCAGGTAATTAAAAACTGTACGGGTGAAACCAAACTCTCACCCCTTATAACCCCCGCAATTTTTGTTTGTTCGGCTATATCCCACCTTTTTGGTGCATCGGTAGGGCGTGAAGGTGCGGCATTGCAGTTAGGCGGCGGTTTAACGTCGTTGTTTGGAGACATATTTAAACTTAAAGACGAGGAAACCCAAATTCTTACATATTGCGGTATGGCGGCTTTGTTTTCCGCCGTTTTCGGTACTCCTATTGCCGCATTTATATTCTCGCTTCAAATAGTTTTTGTTTGGAAAATTCGCTTTAAAGCCGTAATTCCAACCTTTGTTTCTTCGCTTATTGCTTACTCTTTTGCAGTTTTGTTGGGCTCGCACCCAGAACGTTTTCATATTGGAAACATACCGGAGTTTAGCGGTTTACTCCTGCTTTCGGTTGTTTCGTTTTCTATTCTTTGCGGTTTCGTTGCTATGTTTTTTTGCTATTCTATTGAATGGTGCGAAAAACTTTTCAAAAAACTGTTTAAAAATGCTTACTTCCGTGTTGCTGCAGGCGGTATTATTAAGGTTGTATTAACTTTTTTTGTTAAATCTAACGACTATAACGGTGCAGGCGTTAATATTATTGAAAAAATATTTGAAGACGGCGAATTTAAACCCGAAGCATTTTTTGTGAAAATAGTATTTACCTGTATTGCCGTTGCGGCGGGATATAAAGGCGGCGAAATTGTGCCTACACTTTTTATCGGTGCTACTTTTGGTGCGCTTTTAGCGTCAATAGTCGGCTTGCCTGTCGCCTTTGGTGCGGTAATAGGTATGACTGCGCTTTTCTGCGGTGTTACAAATTGTCCTTTGGCGGCAATAGCATTATCGCTTGAAATGTTTAGCGGAAAATGCGCCTTGTATATTATAATAGCAGCAATAATTTCTTTCTTTGTTTCGGGCAATATCAGTTTATATTCGGCACAAAAGCCATACAGTTTAAAACAATTTTTCAAATTTTCAAAAAATCTTAAAAAAACACTTGACTAAAGTTTAGTTTTGTGGTAATATAATCGTTGTTCGATGCGGGTGTAGTTCAACGGCTAGAATCCCAGCCTTCCAAGCTGGTTGTGTGGGTTCGATTCCCATCACCCGCTCCAAAAACCGATGTCCTTTTTGGATGTCGGTTTTTTCTTTTACCCCCTCAAACAATAAAGGCTTCCCTTGACCTCAACTCGCATAAATAAAGGGATTAAGCAACACACATCAAAAACAGGCTAAAA
>CAMFZK010000110.1 GCA_946006915.1 uncultured Clostridia bacterium | reverse complement strand
TTGAAATAAACCTTAATAGTGAGCAGATAAACGGTTTGAAATCGGCTCTCGGACTACAGAATGAGAAAGAGGTGTTAAGGGTATGAAAACAAAAAACGGATTTTACTATCGAAACTGATTTTACAGATATTAAAGCAAGTACATTTGAACTTGAACCCGAGAAAGCATATAAACCCGTGATTTATCTCTACCCCGAAAAAGAAACAGAGGTATCTGTAAATTTAACACTTGACGGTAATTTGACCTGCAGCTACCCGAAATATAAAGACGGTTGGAAAGTAACCGCCCTGCCGGACGGCACACTCACCGACGCAAGCGGTCAAACATACAACTACCTCTATTGGGAGGGTGAAACCTATGCACGGTATGACCTTACCGAAGGATTTTGTGTAAAGGGAGAAGATACGGCAAAATTTCTTGAAAATTCACTCCAAACACTCGGTCTTAACCGCAAAGAAGCAAATGAATTTATAGTTTATTGGTTGCCTCTTATGGGGGATAATCCGTACAATTTAATCTCATTTCAAACGAATATTTATACCGATGCGGCAAAACTTAACATCAATCCCTCTCCCGACAGTTTGATTCGTGTATTTATGGCATGGAAGTCGTCAGAAAATTATGTTGAACTACCCGTACAGCAACTCATTGCTCCCGAAAGAAACGGTTTTACAGTTGTTGAATGGGGCGGTACGGAGATTAAAAAATAATATTTATGGGTTAAAAAAATATGCACCGAAAAAGTCAATCACTTTTTCGGTGCATACATTTGTTTAACGATTTTTAACTTCACGTATACCTTGTAAGATATACTGTTTTGCCTTAACTGCCTCGCTTAAAGGCAGGGCAGGAACCCCTTCCAACTTATAAGGAATACCAAGTTCCTTATACTTGTTTACACCCATTGTATGATAGGGTAAAACATCAAGCGCCGACAAATTCTTAAGCGCCCCGATAAATCTGCCCAACCGGGTTAAATATTCGGGTTTGTCGGTAATACCCTCTACAATAATATGCCTTACCCAAAGAGGTTTCTTACGTTCTTCCAAATACTTTGCAAACTGCAAAATATTTGTGTTGCTTTTTCCGGTCAGTTTAATATGCTCTTCATTGTCAATATGTTTAATGTCAAGCATAACTAAATCGGTATAAGACATAAGTATGTCCATCTTTTCGGTGTTTTGGGGGTTAAAGGTTATTCCCGAAGTATCAATACAGGTGTGAATCCCTTGGCTTTTTGCCTGTTTAAAAAGTTCTGTCAAAAAATCCATTTGCAAAAGGGGTTCACCGCCTGTAACGGTTATACCGCCTTTTGCATAGAAATCACGGTTTGCATTAAATTCGCTTAAAATTTCTTCTACGGTAACTTCACGACCGCCGTTAATATCCCAAGTATCGGGATTGTGGCAGTACATACAGCGCATAGGGCACCCTTGCGTAAATACAACGTATCTTATGCCGGGGCCGTCAACCGTGCCGAAAGATTCAAGCGAATGGATTCTTCCGGTCATAATTAGATTTTTTCGTGGAATGTACGGGAAATAACTTCATCCTGTTGTGCTTTTGTAAGTTTAATGAAGTTTACGGCATAACCGCTTACACGTACTGTTAATTGGGGGTATTTTTCGGGGTGTGCCTGAGCGTCAAGCAAAGTTTCTCTTGTGAAAACGTTTACGTTCAAGTGGTGACCGCCTTTTTTTGCATAGCCGTCGAGCATTGAAACGAGGTTGTCGATTTGATTTTGTGTTGCTGCCATAATTATTTCTCCTTTATAAATGTTTTTTAAAATTACTGTTCGTCGGTATCTAAACCTTCGAAAAGGGTGGGAGTAGCACAAGCGCCGTTTTCACAGCCAAGGTCTACTTCTATATCGCCAACAAAGATTTGGTCATCTTTGCCGAGTGCGCCGGGGATAATCGAGAAGGTATTCGAAATACCGTCTTGAGCGTCAATAAACGGAAGTTTAGAAACAGATGCCAAAGAAGCAACAGCACCGTGAGTATCACGTCTGTGCATCGGGTTAGCACCGGGGGCAAATGCTTCGCCCATTCTGCGTCCGTCAGGTGTAGCGCCGGTGTTTTTACCGTAAACTACGTTAGAAGTAATAGTAAGAATAGAGGTGGTAGGAATACCGCCGCGGTAGGTGTGGTTTTTACGGATGTGTTCCATAAAGCGGTGTACTATATCGTATGCGATAGAGTCAACACGGTCATCGTCGTTACCGTATTTCGGGAAGTCGCCTTCAACTTCGTAATCTACAACAATACCCTGTTCATTACGTACGGTTTTAACTTTAGCGTATTTAATAGCCGAAAGAGAGTCAGCAACAACCGAAAGACCTGCAATACCGGTTGCAAACCAACGGGTAACGTTCTTATCGTGTAATGCCATTTGAATTTTTTCGTAGCAGTATTTATCGTGCATATAGTGGATAACGTTCAAGGTGTTTACATAAACGTTAGCAAGCCACTTCATCATTTCGTCATACTTATGCATAACTTCGTCATAGTCAAGATATTCGCTTGTAATAGGACGGTATTCGGGACCTACCTGTTTTCCGGAAATTTCGTCCACACCGCCGTTTATAGCGTAAAGCAAACATTTAGCAAGGTTAGCACGTGCGCCGAAGAACTGCATTTCTTTACCTACACGCATTGAAGATACGCAACAAGCGATTGCATAGTCATCACCGTGGGTGAAACGCATAAGGTCGTCGTTTTCGTATTGAATTGAAGAAGTTTCAATAGAAGTTTTTGCACAGAATCTCTTGAAATTATCGGGAAGTCTTGTGGACCAAAGAACGGTGAGGTTCGGTTCGGGAGCAGCACCGAGGTTGTTCAAAGTGTGCAAATAACGGTAAGACATTTTGGTAACCATATGTCTGCCGTCAATAGCAACACCGCCGATAGATTCGGTTACCCATTGCGGGTCGCCCGAGAAGAGTTGGTTGTATTCGGGAGTACGTGCAAACTTAATAAGACGGAGTTTCATAATGAAATGGTCAACCATTTCCTGAATTTCTTCTTCGGTATATTTGCCGAGTTTTAAGTCACGTTCGGAGTAAATATCAATAAATGTAGAAGTACGTCCCAAAGACATAGCAGCACCGTTTTGTTCTTTAACTGCTGCCAAATAACCGAAGTACAGCCATTGGATTGCTTCTTTAGTGTCACGTGCGGGTAAAGAAATATCAAAACCGTAACTTGCAGCCATTGTTTTAAGGTCTTGTAAAGCACGGATTTGTTCGGATAATTCTTCACGGTCACGAATAACGTGAGAATACATAGCCGAACGGGTGGTTGCTTTTTGTTCCATTTTGTCTTCAATCAAACGGTCAACACCGTAAAGAGCAACACGGCGATAGTCACCTATAATACGTCCGCGGCCGTAAGCATCCGGCAAACCGGTAATAATATGGCTGGAACGGCAAGCACGCATTTCGGGGGTGTAAGCGTCAAATACGCCGGCATTGTGGGTTTTTCTGTGTGTTTCAAAAAATTCTTTAACGCCGGGGTCAATTTCGTAACCGTTGTCTTTAAGTGCTTTTTCAGCCATACGAATACCGCCGTAGGGCATAAGGGCACGTTTAAAGGGTTTATCGGTTTGGAAACCGACAATTCTTTCCTTATCTTTATTTAAGTAAGCGGGGCCGTGTGAAGTAATGGTAGAGATAATTTTAGTATCCATATCCAAAACACCGCCGGCTTCTCTTTCCTGTTTGGAAAGTTCAAGCACCTGGTCCCATAATTCTTTTGTGTCTTCGGTAGGACCTGCCAAGAAAGAATCGTCACCGTCGTAAGGAGTATAGTTGTGTCTAATAAAACTTCTTACGTTAATTTCTTTTTTCCAGGTTCCGCCTTCAAAACCTTCCCATCCTTCGTAATTGTAATCCATATATAACTCTCCTTAAAAAGAATATTTTTTGCACACATTATTATAACACCTGTCTCTT
>CAMFZK010000109.1 GCA_946006915.1 uncultured Clostridia bacterium | reverse complement strand
CGTTAAAGGCGGTATTTTTGAGAAAATTCGTTATAATCACGGAAATACTGTTTACTGTCGGTTTTTACCTGTTTTAAGGTTTCGTGAACATTTAGTGTGTGTTTTGCATTGTCAATAATACAACCCGCAATATTGGAGCAATGGTCGGAAACACGCTCTAAATTTGTTAGTAAATCGGACCAAATAAAACCGATTTCGGTAGAACATTCCAAAGTTTTCATACGAAGAATTTGGCTTGTACGCAGTTGTTCTTTTAATTCGTCAATAACCTGTTCAAGCGGTTCAACCTTGTAAGCCAAGTCGGTATTTTTTTCTTTAAAGGCGTTTTTGGAAAGGTTTAAAACTTCGCTTACCGCACCCATCAGTATTTCATATTCTTTTAACGAATCTTCACTTAAAGTAAAGTTGTTGTTGCGCAGTTCTTCGGCAGACTCTAAAATATTAACCGCATGGTCGGATATGCGTTCGTAATCACCTATTATTTTAAGCAAGGCGGTTACTTCTTCGCTTTCGTCACGGCCGAGTTTTTTAGCACTGACCTTAATTAAGTATGTGCCTAAGATATCTTCGTAATAGTCGCATTTTTCTTCGCCCAATCTTATTTCTTTGGCAGTTTTAGGTGAATAACTTAAAATGCTTTTAAGTGAATTTTCAAGTTGCTCGGCGGCGCATTCCGCCATTTTTATTGCAACTGTACGGCTTTGTGCTATTGCAAGTGAGGGGGTGTTAAGCAGTCGCTCGTCAAGTTCGCTTTTCTTTTCTTTTTGCTTGGAATCGGGAACGATTGCCTTAACAAATTTTTCAAGCAAATTACCGAAAGGCAGCATTAACACCGTGCAAAGCAGGTTGAAAACGGAATGGGCAACGGCTATACCGAAAAGCGAAGCCGAATTGTTAAGAAGTGCGGGTGAAAATACCGCTTTAATAATGCAGTAAACCGCAAGCCAAAAAACAGTTCCCAAAACATTAAAGGAAAGATGCACCATTGCCGCACGTTTAGCGTTTTTGTTAGCCCCGACCGACGAAATAAGCGCCGTAACGCAAGTGCCGATATTTTGCCCCATTATAATGGGTATTGCCGCACCGTAAGAAACCGCACCTGTAAGGGAGAGTGCCTGCAAAATACCTACCGATGCCGAACTTGACTGAATAATTGCAGTAAGCATGGCACCTACTATCACCCCTAAAACGGGATTTTTAAACATAATAAACATTTGGGTAAACTGCGGTATGTTTTTAAGTCCCGAAACTGCGCCCGACATTGTTTCCATACCGAACATAAGGGTTGCAAACCCTAAAAGTATTAACCCTGTGTCTTTTTTCTTGTCATTTTTGCAAAACATATAAAAAATAATGCCTATAAACGCAAGAACAGGGGTAAAGGAGGAGGGTTTAAGCAGTTTTACAAAAACATTACTGCTGTCTATTCCCGCAAGACTTAATATCCACGCCGTAACGGTAGTGCCGATATTAGCACCCATAATTACGTTTATGGATTGGCGCAAAGTCATTATTCCCGAATTTACAAAACCCACAACCATAACCGTAGTGGCAGAAGAACTTTGAATAACCGCCGTAACGCCCAGTCCGGTTAAAAGCCCTGCGGTTTTACCGGTGGTAAGTTTTGAAAGCACGGCTTTAAGTCCGCCTCCCGCCCTGCGTTCAAGGGCATTTCCCATAATATTCATACCGAAAAGAAAAAGGCAAAGACCGCCTAACATTGTTAAGAAATTAAAAATGTCCATCTGTTAAAATCACTTCCTTTGTAAAGATTTTAACAAACGGACATCAAATCGATTATCAAATTATTGTAAAATTTAAGTAAAATCTTACTTTTTAAATGTAATTCTAAATTCCGTACCTTTGTCTATTTTGCTTATTACTTCAATTTCGGCGCCGTGAATAATTGCGGCGTGTTTTACAATAGAAAGTCCAAGTCCCGTTCCGCTCACTTTATCGGAACGGCTTTTATCTATGCGGTAAAACCGTTCAAAAATGCGTTCCTGTTCCTCCGGCGGAATACCTATACCGTTGTCGCTTACAGACAAAACCGCATTATCCGTACCGTTTGTAATCTGCATTTTAACATATCCGCCTTTGCGGTTGTACTTAATTGCATTTTCGCAAAGGTTATACATAATTTCGGACAAAAGCATAGGAATACCGTTTATTACCGCACTTTCTCCTAAAAGCAGAAAATCAATATTTTGTGATTCGGCAACGGCAATTAAATTGCGGTGGGTTAGTTTGGCAAGTTCGTATAAATCGGTTTTTTCAAAATCACAAGGTTTTTGGTTTTCGTCCAAATGCGAAAGTTTAATAATATCCTCAATAAGGGTAATAAGCCGTTTTGATTCGGCTAATATTTTTGCGGAAAAATCCTTAATATCTTCGGGTTTTACCATACCGTTTGTAATAAGTTCGGCACAACCCGAAATATTTTGAAGCGGGGTTTTAAGTTCGTGGGAAACATTGGCGGTAAATTCCCGTCTTGCCGTTTCGGCTTTTTCCTTTTCGGTAATATCAAAAATAATAAGTGCCACGCCCGAAACCTTTTTATCGCTGATAATGGGACTTGCGTTAAACTGATAGTTTTTGTTATTCACCGTAATGGTTTTTTCGGCGTGTTCGCCGTTTTGCGCAACCCTTAATAATTCCTGTATTTCAAAGGTGTTGTTAAAAATAAGCAAATCTTTACCAATGCTGTAACTGCTTATGTTAAGTATTCTTGAAGCGGCACGGTTGATGCTTAATACATTTCCGTTTTCCCCTAAAAGAATGATTCCTTCGTTCATATTTTCGGTTGCCGCATCAAATTCTTCCTTTTTTCTTTTAAGTTCTTTTTTCTGGGTTTTAAGTTGCTTTTTTTGGGCGGCAATGCGATTAAGCAAGGGGGAGAGTTCTTCGTATGCTTCCTCCATATTTGGGGCTTCTAAATCAAGTTGGTTTAATGGCTTTATAATCCTTTGTGACAGCCGATATGCCAAAAATACCGCAAGTGCAATCGCAATTCCGATAATTATTATAATGGGTTGTAACATATTAAGTATAAGCGCCCACGGGGAAAGATGGGTAGAAGAAAGGCGAAGAAGTGAACCGTCGGAAAGTTTTTGGGCACAGTATAACTGGCGGCTCATAAGCGTATCGGAATAGCGTGTGCTTTTGCCTTTTCCGGTCTTTAGTGCTTCGGTTATTTCTTCACGCTCTAAATGGTTTTCCATTTCGGTTTCGTTTGCTTTGTTGTCAAACAAAACCGTGCCGTCGTTTGCAATCCAGGTAATTCGGTAATCACCCGTTTTAATGCTTTCCAAATATTCTTTGCCGTTTTTTTCAACTGCGCTGGCGGCAATATAGGTTTCGGTTTCAAGTCCTTTCATTTGTACCGATGAAAAGTAATCGTATAAAACGCCCATTATAAGCACTAACGAAGCCAAAAAAACCGAAGTTGCGGCAATAAGTATACTACGGAAAATTTGCTTTTTCATAAACTTTCCCCCATTCTGTAACCAACGCCCCGTACAGTTTCAATTAAATTGCCTGCTTCGCCCAATTTTGTGCGAAGTGTTCCTATATGAACGTCAACCGTTCTGGTTTCGCCTATATAGTCCGTACCCCATATTTTTTGAAGTAAGCGGTCCCTTGTAAAAACAATTCCTAAATTTTCGGCGAAAAGTTGCAACAGTTCGTACTCTTTAAGGGTTAAAACAACATCTTCGCCACCTACCGTAACTTTATGGCGCATACGGTCAATTTGGATTTTTCCAACGGTTAGTTTATCTTCGGTTTTGGGTGTAGTTCTTCTTAAAACCGCCTTAACACGTGAAACCATTTCCATCATACCAAACGGTTTTGCAAGGTAATCGTCCGCACCTAAATCAAGCCCTATTACCTTGTCGTATTCGGTGCCTTTTGCGGTTGTCATAATTACGGGGATATTTGCCGAAAACGAATTGGAACGCAGTTTTCTTAGTATGGAAATTCCGTCCT
>CAMFZK010000108.1 GCA_946006915.1 uncultured Clostridia bacterium | reverse complement strand
AATTTTCCGTTAACCTAATTAAAATTTCGGCTTATTTCCTCTACCAAACTGTGTTCTTTTATCATATGTTCCACAGTGGCGTAAAGGGTGTTGCTTAACATTAAATTAATCACATTTGTAAAAATTCGTGGGTTGCCCGATTTTACAAGTTTTAAAAATTCCAAAAAGGACAAATTAAGGGCTTTAAATTCCGCAATAAGCGGTTGTAAAGCCCCTTTTTTTATTGGCTTTTTCAGTGAAGAAAGTTTGAAATTCAGTAAATTAAAATTATTGCAAATATCGGTTAAAAATTCCTTTGAATAGCCGTTAATTGAATTGTAAAACCCGTTATTTCCCATTAAAAGGGAGGGGTGCATTGAACCGATTATACACCAAAAATACATTTGGTTATAAATGCAGTTGTAATTTTGAAAGGGCAAAAAATATTCGGTTATAAGCACATTGTTTAAGGGGTTATTAACCCCCAAAACCGCATTTACATACCTTTGTTCGTAAATATAATGAAAAACCGACTGTTGCAAAATCGGATACCCCGAAAACCCCTCATACTTTATGCACTCAAGCAAATTTATAAAACGTGCGTTGGTTCTCAAAAAACCGATAGGTCTTGCAGTTTTGACTGTATTGTTTTTTGAGTAAATTTCTTGGAACTTTTTAAATTCTTCGGAAATTCTTTTTAATTCCTCCCTAAAATAGGGTTGCAAAACCGCCGTTGTGCCGTTGGTTGACCGCAGGAGCGATGTTATGTGCTGCATACTGTTTTCACTCCAAAAAGCCACCGTTTTCTCTACCAATCGGTTAGAAATAGTATTTTCGCAATTTATAAAATTCATACTCTGCCTCTTTCGGTTTTTGTATAAATTTATTCAGAATTTTAAATTTTAATGATACTTTTTTCCCGCTTTGTATTGATATTTTTATTTTGTTTAAGTATAATATATAAATAAGTGTTTATTATTTTTGAAATGGGGTTTAAAAAATGGATTGTAAACAGTTTTTTAAACAAATTAAAGGTAAAAAAATTGCAATGTGCGGTATCGGTGTAAGCAACACTCCGCTTATTTTGAACTTTTTAAGCAAAGGTGCTAAAGTTTACGCTTGTGATAGGCGTAGCCGTGAAATGCTTGGCGAAATTGCAGACCAACTTGAAAATGCAGGTGCAGAACTCCGCTTGGGTGACGGTTATTTGGATAATTTGGAGGTTGATATTATCTTCCGCACCCCGGGTATGAACTTTTATTTGCCCGAACTCGAATCTGCCCGCAAAAAAGGGATTGCCGTTACAAGCGAAATGGAAGTATTTTTTGACTTATGCCCCGCAACTATTTTTGCCGTGACCGGGTCGGACGGTAAAACCACCACCACAACCCTTATTTCCAAAATGCTTGAAGCAGAGGGTAAACGGGTGTTTGTGGGCGGTAATATCGGAAAGCCGTTGCTACCCGAAATTGAAAATATTACAAGCGACGATTATGTTGTGGTTGAACTTTCGTCTTTCCAACTGATATCAATGCGTAAAAGTCCCGATGTTGCGGTTGTAACCAATGTTGCGCCCAACCATTTGGACGTGCATAAGGATATGGACGAATATGTTGAGGCAAAGAAAAACGTAATTCTTCACCAAAACGCTTTTTCAAGAACGGTGCTTAACAAGGATAACGATATTACCGACGGTTTTAAACCCTTTGTTCGGGGGCAGTCGCTTTCTTTCAGTATGGAAAGCAAGGTTAATAACGGTGCTTGGTGTAATAAGGACGGGGTTATTTATATGTCCTACCGTGGAATTGACGCACCCATTATGCACCGAGACGAAATTGCAATTTTAGGCGACCACAACGTTGAAAACTACCTTGCGGCAATTTCCGCCGTTTGGGGTTATGTAAGCGTGGATTCAATTAAAAAGGTTGCACACGAATTTATGGGTGTTGAACACCGAATTGAACTTGTAAGGGAAGTAAACGGCGTTAAATATTATAACGATTCTATTGCTTCAAGTCCTTCAAGAACTATTGCCGGACTTAAAGCGTTTAAGCAAAAAGTTTGGCTTATTGCCGGCGGATATGACAAACATATCCCTTACGAGCCGATGGTACCCTATGTTTTGGAAAAGGTAGAAAAACTGTTGCTTTGCGGTGCTACCGCACAAGCAATTGAAGATGCCGTGAGAAATGACAAAAACTACAACGGCAACCCCGAAATTATAAGGGTTAAAGACATTGCCGAAGCGGTGGATTATGCAAGCAAAAACGCAAAATTGGGGGATATTGTCACCTTAAGCCCTGCTTCCGCAAGTTTTGACTGTTTCCCCAATTTTGTGGCAAGGGGTAATTATTTTAAGGATTTGGTTAATAAACTGTAATGGAAATTAAAGATTTGCTTTTTTCACTTTCTTCGCTTGATGCGGTAGGAACGGTAACCGATGCGAGCGATTTTGCTTATGATATTTTGTCAAAATACTGTGAAACCGAAAAAATGTCTAACCTAACCGTAATCGGCTTTTTAAAAGGAAAAGCCGATTACACAATTATGCTTGATGCACACATAGACCAAATTGGAATGGTTGTAACCGATGTTGACGAAAACGGATTTTTAACCGTATCCAACGCAGGCGGGATTGACATTAGAATGTTGCCCTCCCTTACCGTTACGGTTCACGGCAAAGAAAAAATATCCGCCGTTTTTTGCAGTACCCCGCCGCACCTTGCAAACGGGGAGACCGAATACGGCGATATTTCAAAAATTAAACTTGATACCATGCTTTACGATAAAGCAAAGGATATTGTTTCGGTAGGCGATTATGTGACATTTTCGGGCGAACCGTTCCAAATGGGTGAACTGCTTTGCGGCCGTTCGTTTGACGACCGCTCGGCGGTAGTTTGTCTTTTAGAGGTGGCAAAACGGCTTTCGGGCAAAGATTTACCCTGTAATGTTTGCTTTGTTTTAAGTGACGGCGAAGAATTAGGGCTTAGAGGTATTCGCACCGCAAGTTTTAAAATAAACCCCGACGAGGCGGTTGCGGTTGACGTTAGTTTCGGTGACGGACCGGACATTTCGCCCGACGATTGCGGAAAATTGGGACAAGGTGGAATGATTGGCATTTCCCCCGCTTTAAGTAAAAAAGTTTCACAAAAACTTATAGATATTGCAAGGCAGAATAACATTCCCTATCAACTTGAAGTTATGGGCAGCAGTACGGGTACAAATGCCGATATGATAAGCATTACCCGTGACGGGGTTAAAACCGCCACCCTTTCTATTCCGCTTCGCAATATGCACACCGAAGTGGAAACCCTTAATATAAAGGATTTAGAGGCAGTTTGCGACCTGCTCCAAAAGTATATTCTTTCAGGGGGTACGGGGAATGCTTGATTTACTTAAAAAACTTTGTTTGATTGACGGTACTTCGGGTGACGAGGACAATGTACGGGAGTTTATTATTTCCCAAATTGATGGTTTTTGTGATTACAAAACCGATAATTTAGGCAACATAATTTGCTTTAAAAAGGGTAAAAACCGCCCTTTGCGCAAGGTTATGCTTGACGCTCACACCGACGAAGTGGGACTTATTATCACTTCGGTTACAAGTGACGGATTTTTAAAATTTAAAACCGTAGGAGGAATTGACACAAGTGCCCTTATGTTCCGCAAAGTGAAAATAAACGGCAAAATAAACGGCGTTATAGGCGGAAAACCCATTCATTTAATAAAGGGTGATGCCCGCAAAAAATTGCCCGAAGCCGACTCGCTTTATATTGACATTGGTTGTTCTTGCAAAGAAGACGCACTAAAAACCGTGAATATAGGCGACTGTGCGGTTATTGAAAGCGAATTTACCGTTTGCGGAAAAAATGTTAAAGCCAAAGCGATTGACGACCGTATTGGTTGTGCGGTGCTTATTGAACTTTTGAAAAGTGACAGCGAATACAATTTTTACGCAACCTTTTCGGTACAGGAAGAAATCGGCACACGAGGTGCAAAGGTTGCTTGCTTTTCGGTAAACCCCGACTGTGCGCTGGTTTTAGAGGCAACCAC
>CAMFZK010000107.1 GCA_946006915.1 uncultured Clostridia bacterium | reverse complement strand
GCATGAAGTTGCCCTCACTAGAACCTGAATCTAGCGCGTCTGCCAATTCCGCCATACCTGCAAATATGCATTTTTCGTCTGCTTTTTCATCAAAACTCGTTGTTGCTCTAACAGAAACCGAGCAAGTTTGTTAGAAAAGCGTTAGAAAAAATCGTTTTTTAAGATTTTCTCAAGTGTGAAAATCAAGACCGAAAATCTCAAAAAGTCCTGATTTTATGCGGTATTGTAGGGATAGTGGCAACAAAGGAAGGGTGCCTTCCGCGCGTTAGTACCTGAACCATACGCGTCTGCCAGTTACGCCACAGGTGCACAGATTAGTTTTTGTCCTCTAAATTTTACACGGCGAGGACGACCGAGGCGGAGTTTACTTTCAGATAAATCTTAACTTTCGACTTAATCCGCAAATATAAAAACGCATTTCTGCGATTTTACCTATTTTACACTGCATGTGCATTATAGATTATATGCTAAAAATAGCGTATTGTCAAGGTAAAATGCTGTTACTTATTAAATTTAAACAAATTCGCCGATACAGTAATCGTTTTTTGCGGAAATAAGTTTAACATTTAAAACTTCGCCGGAATGGGCAGTTTCGGTTTTAACCTTTACACGGGTGTAGTTTTTGGTGTAACCTTCGGAAAAGCCGTTTTCGTTTGTTTCAAAAAGAACCGATACGGTTTTGCCGATTTGACTTTCTAAAAACTCTTTTTCGGTTTGGTTTGTGACTTCAATCATCCGTTTCGAGCGGTTGGATTTTTCCTGCTTGCTTATTTGACCTTGCAGATTGTAAGCCACCGTTCCGCTGCGGCGTGAATAGGCGAAAATGTGTGATTTTGCGAACTTGATTTCCTTTGCAAAGTTGACGCTTTCCAAAAATTCTTCCTCTGTTTCGCCCGCAAAACCCACCATTATATCGGTGGTAATTGCACAGTCAGGAAACATATTGCGAATACGTGTAACCAAATCACGATAAAATGCGGTGTCATAATGGCGGTTCATACGTTTAAGTGTGGCATCACACCCCGACTGAAGCGACAAATGAAACTGCGGACAGAACTTTTCCTGTGCTTTTAAACGCATAAGCATTCGGTCGGTAATATGGTCGGGTTCAAGCGAGCCGAGCCGTACACGCTTAATACCCTCAACCCCGCAAACGGCATCCACCGCATCGCAAAGATTCATATCTTCCCCCTTGCCGTAGGAAGTTAGGTTAATTCCTACAAGCACAATTTCTATAAACCCGTTTTTTGCAAGTTCTTCCGTTTCTTTTTTAATGTCGGCTATCGGTTTAGAACGCACAAAACCACGTGCGGTTGGAATAATGCAATAGGTGCAAAAACGGTCGCATCCGTCCTCAATTTTCATATAAGCACGGGTGCGTTCGGCAAATTCTTTAATATTAGGGGTGTTAAAACGTTCGGTTCGCTTGTGGTCGGAAACTTCAAAAATGCGTTCGCCCTCTTGCAAAAAACGGTGAACTAATTTTTCAATTTTTGCAACATCGGTATTTCCCACAATAATATCCGCCGCAGTTAAATCTTTGGATTTTTCGGCAAATGCCTGTACCATACAACCCGTAAGCACAATGACTGCTTCGGGGTTTTCTTTGCGGAAACGGTTTAAGGTTTGCCGTGTTTTACGGTCGCTTTCCGCCGTTACGGTGCAGGAATTGATAATAACAATGTCAAAAGGGGCATTATCCGGCACAACGGTGTACCCGTTTTTTATAAACGATTCACGCATTACTTGGGTTTCGTATTGGTTAACCTTGCAACCCAGCGTGTGAAATGCTATTTTCATAAATTCTCCTGTAATTGTTTGTAAAAATTAACCGCCAAACGGTCGCACCTTTCGTTTTCGGGATGACCCGCGTGGCCTTTAACCCATTCTATTGTAACATCGTGGGTTTTAATAAGTTCTAAAAGTTTTTCCCACAAATCGGGGTTTAGTGCAGGTTTTTTATCGGCTTTTCGCCAACCGTTTTTTTGCCAAGACGCTGCCCAACCTTTTGTTATACCGTCCGCCACGTATTTAGAATCGGTAACAAGACGAACCCGACACGGTTCTTTCAAAGCAGACAAACCCATAATTGCGGCAGTAAGTTCCATACGGTTGTTGGTGGTGTTTGCTTCGCCGCCGCAAAGTTCCTTTTCGTTCTTGCCGTAACGCAAAACAACACCCCAACCGCCCGGTCCGGGATTGCCGGAACACGCACCGTCGGTAAAAAGTTCAACATTTTTCATATAACACCTTAATACTTTCTGTAACTGCCGATAACCTTGCCGAGAACCGAGGGATTTTCGGGGTAAATGGGTGAAAAGTCAGGGTTTTCGGGCATAAAGATAATTTGTTTGTCTTTAATGAGCAGTCTTTTAACGGTGGCATAGTCACCGTCCATACCTACAACAATATCACCCGAACGGCAGGGGGAGTTTTTGTCCGCCACGATAATGTCACCGTCCAAAATTCCGGCATCTTTCATACTTAAACCCACAACCTTTAGGGCGAAAAGACCGTCCGAATTTTTGGTGGGGTAGGGGATATAATCTTCAATTTCTTCTATTGCCAAAATCGGTTTGCCTGCGGTGATTTTTCCCACAAGCGGAACCATAGAGGAATTATAACCGGTATCAAGTTTAATCGCTCTTGAATATCTAGCGTCACGCAGTATGTAACCCTCTTCCTCCAAAACGCCTAAAATTGCGTGAACGGTAGAGGTTGATTTTATACCGGTGTTATTACAAATTTCCCTTACGGTAGGCGGAAACCCGTCTGCCATTTGTTTTACAATAAAATTATAAACACTTTGCTGTTTTTCGGTAAGGGGACGCTTTGACATAACTGCCACTCCTAACGAACATTTATTCGTTTTTAGTATAGCATTATTCTTTCGGTTTTTCAACTGTTTTTGTGTTTCTTTTAAATATTTCCAATAAACCGAGTATTATTAAAAGCAAACCGAAAAGTTTTCCGGTGATTTTTCCGCCTAAAAAGTCGGTAAGGCAGAGTCCTATTACCGAACCCAACAGTCCGAAACCGGCAAATTTTAAGGTGATTTTCCATTTTATCTGCTTTTTAAAAGCGTAAACTATTACCGCAAGCAAACCGATAGGCACAAAGAACAAAAGGTTAATTCCTTGCGAAGTCAACTGTTTTGTATCCGTAAAAAGCGAAAGGTAAATTATTAAAATTCCGCCTCCACCTAAACCCATACCGCCTAAAATACCCGAAAAAAGTCCCGCTAAAAGGGACGGAATATTCACTTTATCAGCAGGCGTATGCCTGCATAAATCATAAGTCCGCCGAAAACCTTTTTTAATAAAACGGGGGATATTTTGCTTAAAATAAATGTGCCTGCAAATGCACCTATAAGTCCCGTCGGAATGTAAGAAAACGCATCTGCTAAATTTACGTAACCGTTGTACAAATATAGAACAGCCGACAAAACGGTTATAGGCAGTATAATTGCAACCGCATTTGCGTGGGACTCCTTTTGGCTTAATCCCATATTTTTTAAAAGGGGCACGGCAATCATACCTCCGCCCGCACCTAAAAGACCGTTTAAAATACCCACCGCAAGACCGCCAAAAGCGGTTTTAATATTTTGTTTACAAAAAGTTTTCATTTTATCACCGCTAATAGTTTGTACCGCAACTTGAAAACAATACTGCTTTATGATAAAATAATTAAAAACATTAGGGAAGATAAGAAATGGATAACGAAATTTTAGAAGAACAAAGAAGAGCAAGAGAAGAGTTTTTACAACTTAAAAGAATGCAAAACGGTGAAATTAAACCCGAACCCAAACCGAGTGAAATAGCAATTAAACCCAAAACATTTAAAGAAAAACTGCAAAACTACTGGTTTCACTACAAATGGCACACAATAGCAACTGTTTTTTCGGTTGTTATTATAGCGGTTCTTGTGGCACAGTGCGCTAATAGGGAAAAGTTTGATTATACCGTTGTTCTGTTTTCTTATAAATCTTGTTTAGGCGCTCAAACCGAAAAGGTTGAAGAATATTTGGAAAAGTACAGTACCGACCTTGACGGTGACGGAAAAGTGAATGTT
>CAMFZK010000106.1 GCA_946006915.1 uncultured Clostridia bacterium | reverse complement strand
GATAACATTTCGGGTAGGGTTGTATTGTTGCCCGCTTTAATTGCCGCTTTGCAGGCAACGGTATGGAAAAGGTTTTCTTCCCGTTCGGTTTGAACCGTTTTTGCGGTTATTAAACTTTCGGCTACTTCGCTTAAAAGATTAGAAACATTTTCCCCGATAAGTGTTGCCGGCAACGCCCTTACCACAACCGAATTATTGCCGAAATCTTCGGTTTCAAACCCGCTTTCAAGCAGTAAATAGGTGTTTTGTATTACGGCGTTATACTCCTCTTTCGGTAAAATTACCGTAACGGGGGTTAAAAGGGCTTGTACTTCTGTTTTGCGTTCCTTTTTAAGTTTGTTAAATATAATTCGCTCGTGTGCGGCGTGTTTATCTATTATAAAAATACTCTCCCCCATTTGGGCAATTATGTATGTTTTAAATGCCTCGCCGATTATTGTAATTTCGGGGGTTTCTTCTTCTGTTATTGTCTTTTCAATATCAACATCAGTTTTAGGTGTTACCGTTTGGGGATTTTGTTTTTCTATAACCGTATATGAAAAATTATTCAAAAATTCGGGTTTTTGTTCGCTTTTAAAAACCAAATTTGTTTTAACTTCCGGCGGCTCATTTTCCGGGGTGTTTATTATCGGTTTCGGTTTTTCAATTTCTATTGCCGACTGTTTAAATTCTTCCGCAGTCATTCGTACAAATGGGTTAAACGCCGGTTTGGTGATTTTAACTTCGGGTCTTGTATCCCCTTTAGACAAAGCGTTTTTAACCGCAACATAAACACTTTCAAAAATCAACTTTTCGTCCGAAAAACGCACTTCGGTTTTTGCGGGGTGAACATTAACGTCCACCGTGTCAAAGGGAACATTTATATAAAGTACAAAGGACGGAAATTTGCCCACCATAGCACTGTTTTTGTACGCTTGTTCGGTGGCGGCAATAACCGTACCCGAACGTACAAGACGACCGTTTAAAAATGTGAACTGGTTGTTTCTTGTGGGTTTGCAGGCAATCGGTTTACAAATAAGCCCCGTAACTTTAATGCCGTTTTGTTCGGATTCGGTTTCTATTAAACTGCCTGCAAATTCACGGCCTAAAACGCTGTAAACGGCACTTTTTATCTTACCGTCCCCCATTGTGGATAAGGTTTGTTTTCCGTCCCTTATGAATTTAAAGGAAATTTCAGGGTGGGAAAGTGCAATTCTGTCTATCACAGCGGCACAAGAATTTGCCTCCGAAACATCTTTTTTAAGAAATTTCATACGTGCGGGTGTGTTGTAGAACAAGTCCCTAATAATTATTGTAGTACCTTGGGGGCAACCCGCATCGGAGCAATCTTTTTCTTGCGAACCCTCAATCAAATAGTGTGTTCCAAGCAGTTCTTCTTTCGTTTTAGTTAAAAGTTCCACACGTGACACGGACGAAACCGCCGCCAATGCCTCGCCCCTGAAGCCCAAAGTGGATATTCTGTCTAAATCATTGTCGACCTTAATTTTACTTGTTGCGTGGCGTAAAAATGCCAACGGTACATCTTCCCTTGATATACCGCAGCCATTGTCGGTAATGCGGATATAGGAAATACCGCCGTTTTTTATTTCAACCGTTATAACGGTAGCACCTGCATCAATAGAATTTTCCACCAATTCCTTTATTACCGAAGACGGTCTTTCCACCACTTCGCCTGCGGCAATAAGTTCGGCTACCTGTTTTGGCAAAAGGTTGATTTTGGGCATTTTCACACCTCCTAAATTTAGATATTTTTGGCTTTATCGCAAATATCAAAAAGTATTTGCATAGATTCAATAGGGGTTAAGGTATTAACATCTATTGTTTTAAGTTCGTTCATTATTTCATTTGCGGCAAGCATTTCCAGCGGCAGTTGTAAACTGTCTTCTTTTACCGTTTTGTAGGTTACTACACCCTCGTTTTCGGTTTGTTTTAAAACCTGCTTTGCCCGTTCGATTACGGCGTTTGGTATTCCGCTTAATTTTGCAACCTCAATACCGTAACTGTCATCCGCAGCACCACGGACAATTCGGCGTAAGAATGTAATATCGTCACCCCGTTTTTTAACGGCAATATTATAGTTTTTCACACCCTTAATTTGTTCTTCCAATGCGGTAAGTTCGTGGTAATGGGTAGCAAACAACGCTTTTGCACCTAATTTACGTTTATCGGCAACAAATTCCAAAACCGCACGTGCTATGGACATACCGTCAAAAGTGGAAGTTCCCCTGCCTATTTCATCAAGAATAAGCAAACTGTTTTTGGTTGCGTTTTTCAAAATATCCGCAACCTCGCTCATTTCAACCATAAAGGTTGACTGACCTGATGCCAAATCGTCCGAAGCACCTACACGGGTAAATATTGCGTCCACCACGCCGATTTGTGCCGTTTCTGCTGGGACAAAACAACCGATTTGCGCCATAAGGGTTATAAGTGCTACTTGACGCATATAGGTCGATTTACCCGCCATATTAGGACCTGTGATAATTGCACATCGGTCATCGGTCATATTAAGAAGCGTATCGTTGGATACAAACGGAGTTTTAATAACCTGCTCTACTACAGGGTGTCTTCCCGATTTTACCGAAATTGCACCCTCGCCGTTTACAAGCGGACGGCAATAGTGATTTTCTGCCGAAACTGCCGCAAAAGAACACAAAACATCAAGCCGTGCCAAAGCACTTGCGGTTTTTTGAAAACGCTTAACTTCGCCTGCGGTGGTTTTACGAATTTTATCAAAAATTTCGTACTCAACTTCCACAATTCGGTCTTTAGCGGTAAGGACACGTTTTTCAATTTCCTTTAATTCCTCGGTAATAAACCTCTCCGCATTTGTTAAGGTTTGTTTTCTTATGTAGTCTTCAGGTACTTTATCGAGAAAAGAATTTGTAACTTCAATATAGTAACCGAAAACTTTATTATACCGTACACGCAAATTTTTAATTCCGGTGCGTTCTTTTTCACGGGCTTCAATTTCACCCAAAATTCCCGTACCCGAGCGCATATCCGAACGCAAGGTATCTACTAAATTATCGTAACCGTCTTTAATAATTCCGCCTTCACGCAAAGAGGCGGGTGCGTCTTCTTTTATTGCGTTTTTAATTAAATCGGCAATATCCTCTAAAGTATCAATATCCGAATAAATATCTTTTAACATTCGGCAGTTTGCAGTTTTAAGCAAAGATTTAATTATGGGGAATTTTTCGGCAGTAACGGTTAAATTAAGCAAATCTTTCGCATTCGCCGACCCGTAAACCACCTTGGTCATAATACGTTCAATATCCCTAATGCCGTTAAGGTTTTCTATAATCTCACTTCTTAAAATCATATCGGAAACGAGTTCTTCGACGGCATTTTGCCTTAAATTTATTGCCGCAATATTTATAAGCGGTTGGGTAAGCCAATTTCTTATAAGCCGTTTACCCATTGCGGTTTTGGTTTTATCCAGCACCCACAAAAGCGAACCTTTTTTAGATTTTGTCCGCATTGTTTCGCAAAGTTCCAAATTACGAACCGCAGTAATATCAAGCCGCATAAACTGATTATCGGTGTAAACGTCAATTTCATTTACCGAAATATGGCCGTTCACACCCGTTTCGTAAAGATATGCGAGTATAAGACCGAAAGCGGTGGTAACAGGACTGTTTTTAATAAGTCCTAAATTTTCAACACTTATTACTCCGAAATGTTTTAAAATCAATTCTTCATTATAAGAATAGTCAAAACATTCGTCGTCCCGAACGGTCAACACACCCTGAAAGTTCATTTCCAAAAATTCAAAAACTTCGGGTGCTTTGGCTTTAAAATCCTGTTTAATTAAAATTTCCCTTGGTGAAAATCTTGAAATTTCGTCAATAAGACGTAAAGAAAAACCGTCATTGCCTAGTACCGTGGCGTGGCATTCGCCGGTTGAAGCATCGGTAAAACAGATACCCACCTGTGATTCTTCCAAAACAATACTTGCAAGGTAGTTGTTTTTACCCTCGTCAAGCATACTGTCCTCAAAAACCGTACCGGGGGTTATGGTTCTTATAACATCACGCTTTACAAGTCCCTTTGCGGTTGCGGGGTCCTCGGTTTGTTCGCAAATAGCAACCTTATACCCTTTTTCCACCAATCGGGCAATATACC
>CAMFZK010000105.1 GCA_946006915.1 uncultured Clostridia bacterium | reverse complement strand
AGTTTTCGGTATAATTCCGAATTTTCTTCGGTGTCATAACCTATACCCGTAATATAGTTTGAAAGGGCGTCAATCCACACATATATAACGTGTTTATCGTCAAACTCGACCGGAATTCCCCATTTAAACGAACTTCTTGAAACACATAAATCCGAAAGACCGGGTTTTAAGAAGTTGTTTATCATTTCGTTTTTGCGGGAGTCGGGTTTAATAAAATCGGGATTGTCTTGGTAATATTTAAGCAATTGGTCCTGATATTTGCTTAATTTTAAGAAGTATGCCTCCTCTTTAGAGTCGATTACCTCACGTCCGCAGTCGGGGCATTTGCCGTCAATAAGTTGACTTTCGGTGTAAAATGATTCGCACGGAACACAGTACTTGCCCTGATATTCGCTTTTGTAAATATCGCCTTGGTCGTAAAGTTTTTTAAATATTTTTTGTACCGTTTTTTCGTGGTAATCGTCGGTAGTTCTTATAAATTTATCATAATTTGTGTTAAGACTGTCCCACACGGATTTTATAACGGCGGCAGAATTATCCACAAATTCTTTTGGAGATATTCCTGCGGCATTTGCCTTTTCTTCGATTTTTTGGCCGTGTTCGTCCGAACCGGTCATTAAATAAACGTCAAACCCCATCATTTTTTTGTAACGGGCAATCATATCAGCCAAAACAATATCATAAGCGTTGCCGATATGCGGTTTGCTTGAAGCGTAAGCAATAGCGGTTGTAATATAAAATTTTTTCTTATTTTGCATAAAAAACACTCCGTTCTTATGGTTTTTGGGTTAAGTATAAAATGTATGTTATGGCGGTGGAAATAAGTGTGTATAAAAGCAAAGTACCGCTGTCTATTATAGAATCAGAGCCGTTAAAGGAAGCATAAGCAAATATTATTATTCCGAGAATGTAAAAAATAATATACAAAACCGAAAGTAATGTGTTGCTTTTTCTTATTCTGTTGGCACAGTTCATAATTTTTGCAAGCGCTAGAGAACTTCCTCTGAACTTTGCGGGGGCAGAGCAGGACGCTCCTTTAATTACGGTGCTTTTATACATATGGCAACCCGCAGTAGTCATAATCATTACCGAATCGTCATAAAGTCCCAAATAATCGCAAATCATTTCCTTTGTGATGTTAGGGTCGGAATTACTTACAAGAACAGTAATTCCTAGTTTGGTAAGTGTCCGTAATTCCTTTGCAACATTGGGGTTTACATCGTACCTTACCGTAAGCAAAGCACAAACCTTGTCACCGCTTGCAACATAAACGGGGAAATAGCCGTCGTGAAGTATTTTGCGGTCAACTTCAATACTGGGTACGTTTATTCCGTGCGCTTCCATAAGGGTGCGGTTGCCGATGAATAACAGTTTATCGTCAACCCAACCCGAAATACCCATTCGGTCTTCGTATTTAACCGTGTCCGAATCGGGGAAAACGGTAATATTACTGTCACCCGCTATTCTTTTAAAAATAGGCGCTAACGGGCTGTTAAGGGTTTCGGTTAAAGATGCGGCACGTAAAATGGTTTCGTCCAAACTGTTTTCGGACAAAACTTTCATATTATGCAAAGTAACCGTGCCTATTGGAAATAAATCGGTGGAATTAAGCACCAATGCGTTTGCGTTTTCTACAGTTTTTGCACCGTGTTTGCCCGCTATCATACAACCTGACTTATTAAGTTTCTTTGCCGTACCGTAAAGGGGGAGAGTATCAATAAAGAAAACCGTAGGCAAAGTACAAAGCAACATAATTGCGGCGGCGGTATATAAAGCGGTTATAATACCGTCAAAATAATAAAATGCAGTAAGTCCCGAAATAAGCGAAATTATAAGTGACAAAACCGTAACGGTAGGCAATTTGCCGTTTAAAAAAGTGCCGAATGTGGAATATTTCATATAATCGTCAATATGAAAACACTTTTGCGGAGCGCAAATAAGTGCATCCCCCTCGATAGAATCTTTTGCCATTGCAAAGGTAACGGCAGGGTCGCTTATCATTCTAACGGCATTTTTTTCTTTGCTGTTTACAATTTGCTTAAAGTTTGAAAGCATATAGGAATCTTTACGGAATTTGGAAAGACTGCGCAAAGATACCGTAAACGAAAGACAAAGTAATAAATCAAGTACAATTTCGCCCTTTATTATACCTATTACGGCGTATAAAAGCACAAAAACGCTCGCTAACGATGTCAAAACATCGGGTTCTGCCTTTTTTGAAAACATTTTGGGAATAGCTAAAAACATATTAGCGTTAATCAGTACCGTAAGGAATGAAAGTGCGGTACATACTGACATAGAAACAACGGTTTTACCCAAAATAAAGCCGGACAAAAGCGGAAGTTTCATACTGAAAAGCAAAATCGTAATAAATACGGTAAAACAACAAGTTAAAAAAGAGCGACGCTTTTTTATGGAAAATTCACGCAAAAATTTTTTGTTTTGGGTTTCGTCCGTAAATTCATTTTCGGGTTTAAAATCTTCAAAATCGTTGGTTTGGAGGGTAACTCGGGTATCCTCTTCCGTTTTTGAAGAACTGTTTACATTTTCAAATTCGCCCGTAAGGTCAATAGGTATGGTTGCGGTATTTACCGTAACTTTCGGTTTTTCGGAATTATCCGCAGATACGGGTGTAAATGTAATAGTAGAAGTGGAAGAAATGTCCTTATCCGTTTTCTGTATTTCGGTAACGGTACTGTCAATATCCGAAATAACAAAAGGAACACTTGATTGAACATTCTTAACCGGTGTGTTTATTTCTATTTTTTCTTCAAATACTTCCTTTTCGGTTTCTTCAATTTGCGGTTCTTCTTTGGGTTTCACTTCAGGTTTTACTTCCGTTTTCTTTGAAACCTGCGCCGTTTTTTCTTCCACAAATTTTCCTAAATAGTCAACAGAAATATCATACTTTTGTTTTAATTGGTCTAAAATTTTTTCGCTGTCATCCTTTAGTATTTGGTCAACACTTTGCAGCGTATAAGCGGGGGCGGTATCCACCGAAGTATCGTTACCCTTTTCGTCCACAATATATGGCTTGCATTTTTCAAGCAAACTGCGTTTATCTTTAGCGGCGGCTTGGTGCATTCTGATTTTTAAAGAATTTAAAGCACCCGTACTGTCATAACGCTTTGCCGTACTCATTTTGGAAGACAAAACCTCCTCGGGCGTTAGTGCGTGGGAGGGTTCTTTTGTGTTTTCGCCCTTAATTTCAAATTCGGTTTCGTATTCTTCCTCGTCCGGTATTATAAAAAAATCATCCTGTTTTTTAGAAAAAAATTTCATTTAAAATCTCCGTTCTAATTTTGGCTTCTTCTTTTTCTTACTACTTCGTACATTAAAATTCCCGCCGCAACCGAGGCGTTAAGAGAGTTAATCTTTCCGTTCATCGGAAGCATTACAATTTGGTCGCATTTTTTGGCGGTAAGTTCGCCTATTCCTTTTCCCTCGTTGCCAATCACAATGGCGGCAGGGCAGTTAAAATCAATCTTTTCGTAATCGGTTCCGTCCATATCCGCACCGAAAACCCAAACACCGTTTTCCTTTAAAAAATCTATTGTGTTTGAAATGTTTGTAACCCTTGCTACTTTCATATATTCCAACGCACCGCTTGCACTTTTGGCAACCGTTGCATTAAGAGATGCACTTCTTCTTTTGGGAATAATAATTCCGTGAACTCCGGCCGCTTCGGCGGTACGGATTATAGCACCTAAATTGTGCGGATCTTCAATACCGTCGCAAATAATTATAAAGGGCATTTCGCCTTTTTCTTTTGCATAGTTTAAAATATCCTGCGGTTGGCAGTATTCCTGTTCGGCAAACAGTACCGCAACACCTTGATGGTTTGCACCGCCGCAGTAATAATCCAACTTTTGGGAACTTACTTCTTTAATTAAAATTCCTTTTGCTTTGCATTTTGCAATAATGGCGGTAACCGAACCGCCGTTTACACCGTGTGCTACTAACAGTCGGTCAATTTCCCTGCCGGAACGCACCGCCTCAAGCACGGGATTTCTTCCGCAAATAATGTTATAACCGTTTTCTTTTTTATTTTCCATATCAAATCAACTCTAAACATAAATATTCATTATAAAGTATAACATAAAACAAAATAAAATTAAATAGGAAATTTATAATAAAATTAAATTATTTAGGAAAAAT
>CAMFZK010000104.1 GCA_946006915.1 uncultured Clostridia bacterium | reverse complement strand
AAAGAAAAAGAGATGTAACCTAAGTTACACCTCTTTGTGTTGGCATCTACCTATTTTCCCGGGCAGCCTCCCGCCAAGTATCTTCGGCGCAAGCGAGCTTAACTTCCGTGTTCGGTATGGGAACGGGTGGACCCTCGCCGCAATCAACACCAACTGTGTGTCACCGTCAGGCGACTTTGATATAATACCACACCGTTTTACATTTGTCAAGCACTTTTTTAAATTTTTTTAAATTTTTACAGCAATATACAAACCAAGCCGTTACAACCCTCGTTTATTACCCTTTCAACCGTTTCCTGCACCCTCATTCGAGCATCCATAGGCATTCTTGCAAGTTTGGTATGAAGTCCCTCGTTTACAAGTTCGTGAAGTGATTTACCGAATATATTGGAGTCCCAAATTTTAACAGGGTCTTCTTCAAAGCCCGAAAGCAAGTACATAACCAAGTCCTCCGACTGTTTTTCACTGCCCACAATGGGGCTTACTTCGGTAGTGATATTTGCTTTCATCAAATGAATTGACGGTGCGGAAGCACGAAGCCGTACCCCATATCTTCCACCCTGCTTTACAATTTCGGGTTCTTCAAGTGCCAATTCTTCAATATCGGGCATTATTATTCCGTAACCCGTTGCCTCTACTTCGTCTAAAGCACCCTTAACCTTTTGGTATTCTTTTTTCATTCCCGCCAATTCTTTTATAGTTTCCATAAGTTCCTGTTCGTCGTTTATTGTAAGTCCCGTAGTTTCGGTTAAAATTTTATAAAAAAGGGACGGTTTTATGTTAATTGTAACTTCCGCACTGCCGTTGCCTAAATTTATACTGTCTATCACCGCATTTTCAATGCTTTCGCTGTTTTTAAAGTTCTTTTCAAACCTTGCAACATCCCTTATATGCTTTATGTTTTTGGCACTTTCTTTAATTTTTTCGGTAATTTCCTTTCTAAGCGAGTGGTCTAAACTAAGTGTGTTAATCCACCGTGGGAAACTGATATTTATTTCCTTTACGGGGAATTCAACCAATATTCTTGAAATAAGTTCCTTAATATCTTCTTCACGAAGTTCCAAGCAGTTAATAGGTTTTACCGGCACGCCGTATTTTAGCGACATTTCTTCGGCGGTGGTTTTTGCCTCTGCCGATTCGGGGTACATACAGTTTAAAAGAACTATAAACGGCTTGTTTATGGCTTTAAGTTCGTCAATAACCCTGCTTTCCGCCTCGGCGTATTCTTCACGTGGGATATCGCTTATACTGCCGTCGGTAGTAATTACAAGACCTATTGTTGAATGTTCGTTAATAACCTTTTGCGTACCTATTTCCGCCGCCATATTAAAGGGAACGGGTTCGTTAAACCATGGCGTCATAACCATTCGGGGTTGGTCGTCCTCTATATACCCCAAAGCGCTCGGCACAATGTAACCCACGCAGTCAATAAGCCGTACATTCATTTTTACCGAATCTTCTATGCAAATTTCTGCCGATTTTTCGGGTATGAATTTCGGTTCGGTAGTCATAATTGTTCTGCCGGAGGACGACTGCGGCAATTCGTCAACCGCACGTTCTTTTTGGTATTCGCCCGACATATTGGGAAGTACCAACTTATCCATAAATTGTTTAATAAATGTGGATTTACCTGTTCTAACCGGTCCTACAACCCCTATGTATATATCCCCGCCCGTGCGTTCGGCGATATCCTTATATATACTGGCATTACTCATAGTTTTTCCTCCGTTTTAAATTATGCATTTCTTTGTAAAATATTATGCGGTGTTTATTTCTTTTATGACAAACTTGTATTTTAAGAATAGTATAGATTGTACAGGAGGATTTTAGGTTATGAATCTTTTTGAATTACAGTCGGGAAAACAATGCCTGATTGATGAAATAGGGGTAGACGGCAGTATGAGAAGACGGCTTTTAGATTTAGGTCTTACGCAAAACACAAAGGTTGAATGTGTAGGCATAAGTCCCCTTGGCGACCCGAAAGCGTTTTTAATACGGGGGGCGGTAATAGCTCTTCGCAAAGAAGACTGCGAAAAAATTTTAATAAAGGGTGTGATATAAGTGACACAAGACACTATAACAGTAGCCATAGCGGGAAACCCAAACGTGGGCAAAAGTACCATTTTTAATGCGCTTACGGGTATGAACCAACACACTGGAAATTGGACAGGCAAAACGGTCAGCACCGCAAAGGGATACTGCAAAAGCCAAAAACACAACTACGAATTTGTTGACATACCGGGTACTTATTCGCTTATGGCACACTCTTATGAGGAGGAAGTTGCAAGGAATTACTTATGTTTTAAAAAACCGAAAGCGGTAATAGTGGTGTGTGATGCCACCTGTTTAGAGCGTAATTTAAACCTTGTTTTGCAAACAATGGAAATTACCGAAAACATTATTGTTTGCGTAAATTTGCTTGACGAAGCAAAACGCAAAAAAATTAAAATAGATTTAAAATTACTCTCAAGCCGTTTGGGTGTGCCGGTTATAGGCACTGTGGCACGCAGTAAAAAAAGCATAAACGGATTGCTTTTGGCGCTTGATAAACTAATTGACGGTGAAATAATCCCTAAAGGATTTGGAATTAAATACCCGTCTGTTTTAGAAAACGCTATTGCAATTTCGGAACATACCTTAAAAGAAAAATTAAACGGAAAATTAAATTCACGTTGGTTAGCGCTGAAACTAATGGAAACCGACTTTTTATTATCCAAAGAAATTAAGGACTTTTTAGGAAACGATTTCTTCCTTGACCGGGGAATTAAAACAGCAATAGAAAACGCTAATAACTATTTGACCGAAAACGGAATTACGGATAACGAATTTAAGGATATATTAGTTTCCGCCATACTGAAAAACGCTGAAGAAATATTAAAAGGGGTAGTAAAAAACGAAGAAAGCCACACCTCTTTCGACCGAAAGTTAGACAAAATACTTACAAGCAAAATCACGGGTTTTCCCATTATGTTGCTACTGTTTGCCCTAATATTTTGGATAACTATAAGCGGTGCTAATTATCCGTCACAGTTACTTTCAAATTTTTTGTTCTATATCGGCAACTGTATATTATCCTTTTTAAAAGCGGTCAATGCACCTGTTTTTATTAGGGAAATTCTGATTTCGGGCGTATGGCGTACACTCGCTTGGGTGGTAAGCGTTATGTTGCCGCCAATGGCAATATTTTTTCCGCTTTTCACCTTGCTTGAAGATTCCGGCTATTTGCCAAGAATTGCCTACAACCTTGACAAACCCTTTAAAAAATGTAACGCTTGCGGAAAACAGGCACTTACTATTTGTATGGGGTTCGGCTGCAACGCCGTTGGTGTTTCGGGGTGCAGAATTATTGATTCCAAACGGGAGCGACTGCTTGCAATACTTACTAACAACCTTGTTCCCTGCAACGGCAGATTTCCCGCAATTATTACCATTATAACCGTATTTTTTTGCATTGGAAACGGCTTTTATTCCTCTGTGATTTCGGCACTTATTTTAACCCTTGTAATAGTTTTCGGACTTTGTATGACCTTTGCGGTTACTAAATTACTCTCCCTTACCGCTTTAAAGGGCGAACCGTCTTCCTACACTTTGGAATTACCGCCTTACAGAAAACCGCAAATAGGCAAAGTGATTGTCCGTTCGGTTTTGGACAGAACGCTTTTTGTATTAGCAAGAGCCGTTTCGGTTGCCGCCCCTGCGGGACTTGTTATTTGGCTTATGGCAAATATAACCGTTAAGGATATTTCCATACTTAATCACCTTGCAAATTTTTTAGACCCTTTAGCAAAACTTATGGGACTTGACGGTATAATCTTAATCGGTTTTATACTCGGTTTTCCTGCTAATGAAATTGTAATACCCATTATTATAATGGGTTATATGGGAACGGGTTGCCTTACCGAACTTTCTTCCATTTCACAGGTTCATTCGCTTTTTGTTGCAAACGGTTGGAATAGTATAACTGCCGTTTCGGTAATATTATTTTCACTTTTGCATTGGCCGTGTTCCACAACAGTGCTTACGATAAAAAAAGAGACCGGCAGTGTAAAATGGACCTTGCTTTCCGTCCTACTGCCGACCTTTATAAGTATTGTAACCTGTATTATATTTAATTTTGTCGCAAGTTTGGTGTTTTAACAGTTTTTATTTTAAAACCTAA
>CAMFZK010000103.1 GCA_946006915.1 uncultured Clostridia bacterium | reverse complement strand
TGTTAAAGCGGCAACACAAACACCGCCGTTATGTTCAACAACTTCACGTATTGCTGTGGAATTGTTGGGAAGAAGTGCGGTATCACGTCTTAAATTTATAACTTTTCCTTTGAAAATATACTCTTTTGTAAGTTGTTTTTCAGTTAAATTCATTATTTTCACCTTTTTTTAATATATATTAAGTGGGAGTTGGGAATAATGGATAATATAATAACAGTAAAGGAATACGATTATTACGCAAGGCAAAGGGCAATAACGGCACTTTGCGAAAAATACAAATTTATTAAAAAAAGCACCATTGGCAAAAGTTGCGCCGGTAAAGAAATTACCGCTTTGAAAATTGGCTCTGCGGCAGAGTATGTGCTTATAACCGCTGCTTTTCACGGCAGTGAAAGGATAACATCACTAATACTTTTAATGTATATTGAGCAGTTGTGCGAAACATTACAAAGCGGTGGGTACATAGAGGGGATAAACGCTAAAAGGGGACTTAACGGCAGGGGAATAATTTTTGTGCCGTGCGTAAATCCCGATGGCTGTGATATCTCGCTTTTAGGTAAAAAGGCGTGCGGGGAATTTGGGGATAAAATTGCCAAACTTTGCAAAAACAATTTCCAAAAATGGAATGCAAATTTGCGTGGAGTGGATATTAACCATAACTTTAATGCCGATTGGGAAAATTTACGAAATAAGGAAAGGGGACTTGGTATTTACGGGCCGAGTCCCACCCGTTTCGGCGGTACTAAACCCGAAAGCGAACCCGAAACTGTGGCACTTGTGAACCTTTGCCGTAATACTAAAATCCGTCACGCCGTGGCGTTACATTCGCAAGGGGAAGTAATTTATTGGACTTTCGGTGAAAAAGTTCCACCCCGTGCGCAAAGAATGGCGGAAATTATGGCAACATCTTCGGGTTATGCGCTTGACGTACCTATTTCCATTGCCGAAGGCGGTGGTTTTAAAGACTGGTTTATAAGCAAATTTAAACGTCCCGCCTTTACAATAGAATTAGGAAAAGGCAAAAATCCGCTACCAATAGAAAACGCAACCGAAATTTACCGCCGTGTAAGAGAGATGCTGGTGTTAATTACAATAATGTAATAGTTCAAGCGTATCAAACTTTGGGTTCGATACGCTTGAATTTTTTTAAACAGACAAATCTTCTACAATAAGGTTTCTGACAGTGTCCTTACTGTCACGGTTTTTAAGGAATTTTTCGGCAACTTGGGGGAAAAGGGCATAACTTAATACGTCCTCATCACATTTGCCAATACCTTTTTGTTGCATTTCGGCTTTGTATTTTTCAAGTTCGGGTTCAATTAAATCGGCAGGACGGCAGGTGATAACTTCATCATCACCGATTGCTTTTTTACGAACTTCTTCGTTAACTTCGGCGGGAAGACGGCCGTATTCACCGCGAAGGAGTGCCTTGGATTCTTTCGGAACCATTTTATAGCGTTCGCCCGAAAGCACGTTAAGAACCGCTTGAGTGCCGACAATTTGGCTTGTGGGGGTTACAAGCGGGGGATAACCGAAATCTTTACGGACACGTGGTACTTCGGCTAATGCGTCATAGTACTTATTTTCGGCATTTGCTTGCTTTAACTGTGACAAAAGGTTAGAAAGCATACCGCCGGGTACTTGGTAAATCAAGGTTTTGGTATCAACGTTTAATACCTTGGGGTCAAGTATGCCTTCGGCTTTCATTTTATCGGCAACACCACGGAAATGTGTTGCAATATCACCCAATTTTTCAAGGTCAAGACCGGTATCCCTTACAGTACCTTTAAGGGTTGCTACCAACGCTTCGGTTGCGGGTTGGGCAGTACCGTTAGCCATTGGTGAGAGTGCACAGTCAACAATATCAACACCTGCCTGTGCCGCCATAAGGTAGGTCATATCACCCGTACCGGTTGTGTTATGGGTATGAAGATGAATGGGAACACTTACATTTTCCTTTAACTTTTTAACAAGTGAGTAAGCGTCAAACGGCAACAAAAGGTTTGCCATATCTTTAATACAAATAACGTCCGCACCCATTTGTTCAAGTTCTTTTGCAAGTTTTACAAAGTATTCCTCATTGTGAACGGGACTTTCGGTATAACTTAATGCCGGTTCACAAATACCGCCGTATTTTTTACAACTTTTAATTGCCTGTTCAAGGTTGCGGGTATCGTTAAGAGCGTCAAAAATACGGATAACATCGATACCGTTTTCAATTGATTTTCCTACAAAAGAGTCAACAACATCGTCTGCATAGTGTTTGTAACCTAAAATGTTTTGACCGCGGAAAAGCATTTGAAGTTTGGTATTAGGCATATATTTTTTAAGTGTGCGAAGACGTTCCCACGGGTCTTCGTTTAAAAAACGCATACAAACGTCAAACGTTGCACCGCCCCAACATTCCAAAGACCAGTAACCTATTTGGTCAAGCCGTTCGAGGGCTGGAATCATATCTTCAATTTTCATTCTTGTAGCCGCTTGCGATTGGTGAGCGTCACGAAGAATGGTGTCGGTTATAAACAATTTTTTGTTTTCCATAAAAAACTCCTATAAAGCAATTAGTGTGCGAATATTGCAATTAAAGCACCTGCGGCAATAGCCGAACCGATAACACCTGCAACATTGGGTCCCATAGCGTGCATAAGAAGGAAGTTGGAAGAGTTTTCCTTTTGACCGACCATCTGCGAAACACGTGCGGCCATAGGAACGGCAGAAACGCCGGCAGAACCGATAAGCGGGTTCATTTTGTTCTTTGTAAACAGGTTCATAAACTTTGCAAAAAGAACACCGCAAGCGGTAGCAACACCGAAAGCAACAACACCCAAAACAATAATTGAAAGGGTTCTTAAATTTAAGAAATTCTTTGCAGTGGCAGTAGCACCAACCGAAATTCCAAGGAATATTGTAACAATATTCATAAGTTCGTTTTGTGCGGTTTTGCACAAACGGTCGGCAACGCCGGATTCTTTCCAAAGGTTACCAAGCATAAGACAACCGATAAGCGGAGCCGCAGAGGGAACCAAAAGTGCCACAAAAATTGTAACGGCAATGGGGAAGATAATCTTTTCGGTTTTTGAAACCTGTCTTAACGGCTTCATAACAATTTGGCGTTCTTTTTTGGTTGTCAACAGTTTCATAATAGGGGGTTGAATAACCGGTACTAATGCCATATAACTGTAAGCCGCAACCGCAATAGGTCCTAATAAGTGGGGTGCTAATTTTGAAGTAACAAAGATAGCGGTAGGACCGTCCGCACCGCCGATAATACCGATAGATGACGCTTCAAAACCGTCAAATCCCAACAAAACAGCACCGATAAAGGTTGCAAAAATACCGATTTGTGCAGCCGCACCGAGCAAGAGGGATTTTGGGTTGGAAATTAAAGGTCCGAAATCGGTCATAGCGCCGATACCGATAAATATTAAGCAGGGGTATATACAGGTTTTAACACCAATGTACAAATAGTCAAGCAAACCGCCGTTCGCAAGAATGTTACCGTAATCGTGGTAGAACTCACTGCCTTCGGTCATAAACGAATTCCATAAATCTTGGTTGTAAAGACCGGCACCCGGCAGGTTGGTAAGCAACATACCAAACGCAATACCGATAAGAAGGAGCGGTTCAAATTTCTTCTTTATGGCAAGCCATAAAAGGAAAAGCGACAATAAAATCATAACAAGGTTTTTCCAACCGCCCTGTTCTATAAAACCGGCAAACAAACAATAAAAACCGGTTTGTTTAAGAAAATTAAAAATTGCCTCCATAATAGATCTCCCGTTAATTAACCAATAACACAAAGAACTGCACCGGTTTCAACCGAAGCACCGCTTTGAACATTTACAGATACAACAGTACCGTCGCAGGGACTCATAATTTCGTTTTCCATTTTCATTGCTTCAAGAACCATAAGCACATCGCCTTTTTTAACAGCGGCGCCGTTTTGAACATTAACCGAAAGAATGTTACCGGGCATAGGGCTTGTTACGGTTTCGCCGTTTGCATTGTTTTTAGGTGCAGGGGCGGGGGCAGGAGCCGCTTTAGGAGCAGCGGGAGCAGATGTTTTTACATCTTTTTCGTCTACAACTTCTAAAGTAATTTCGTAAGAAGTACCGTTCACATTCTGTCTCTTATACACATCTGACGCTGCCGACGATACTCCTTGTGTA
>CAMFZK010000102.1 GCA_946006915.1 uncultured Clostridia bacterium | reverse complement strand
TTTCTATATCGGCGGTAACAATGAAGACAGAGGGGATAATATTCATTGCCGCATCTCCGTTTCCCATTATGTTGCCGATATTCTTTTTAACATTAAGTACCGTTCCGTCACCTAAATCAATAACCGAGTTGTCATAACTTCTTCTTACACAATGAATGAGCACTTCATTTTCCGAAAGGGTTTCTTTTGTACCCATACAATAATTATAGTCGTTAAGCGGAATCACATAAACTTGTGTAATATATTTCACCGTTTCGGCATTAACCGCATTCACTTCTCTGTAATCCACATTAAGTTTGCCGTCTTTAAGCAAACCGGTAACACTTGCATATAAATACCGCTCTTTGTTTTTGGGATTAACACTGTTTTCTGCAAGTACACCGTCAATTTCATTAAAGAAAAGAGTTTCTTTTTCTCTGCTGTATTCGTTTTTGCTACCATTTGTAAAATAATCTGCCGATACGGTAAACTCATAAGGGTAGCGTGTGCGAAGAGAATCTTCCGCACCGAAATACAAACTTCCGGCACCCATCATAATAACAAGCACCATAGTGCTTAAAATGCAAATAGAAGCCAACCCCGCACCGTTGCGTTTCATTCTGTATACCATAGAGGAAACCGAAACAAAATGATTGCTTTTATAGTAATACCGTTTGTTTTTTTGAAGCAACTTGCAAAGCATAACGGAACCCGCAATAAACAACAAATAGGTCGCCACTATTACCATTATAACCGCAATAAAGAACCACGGAATTGCAATAAGGGGACTTTTAATACTAACGGCAATAGAGTATGCTCCTGCCAAAATTACTATACCGCCTAACCCCAAAAGGTAATTTGCTTTTGGCGGTTTTTCGCCTACATTTTCACTTTTAAGCAGTGCCACTGCACTGACTTTGCTTATTGTTATAAGTCCCTTTATAAAAATAACCGCAAAAATTCCCGCAAAAATTATTACGGTATTAAGAAGTGCTTCAAAATTTATGCTAAAGCTATAGGTGACTTCGCCGTTTATTACCGCCATAAGGCAAAGTTCCGCTAATTTTGACAAAAGCACGCCCCCAAAAAGACCCCCTGCCAAGGATACGGCAAAAATAATTACGGTTTCAAAAAACAGTAAAATACGCAAATTACCTTTTCCCATACCCAGTATATTGTAAAGGCCGAATTCTTTTTGTCTTCTGCGCATTAAAAACGAGTTGGTATAGATAAGAAAAATTAAACCGAAAATTGCAATAATCCACACGCCGAAACCGAGCATTAGGGTTGTGGAATCACCGCCCGGCATTTGCTTTAAGGTGTTCATAGCCGCAAGGTAATGGATAATGTAAAACATTAAAATCATTCCGCCGCAGGTTAGTATATAGGGCAGATAAAGGCGTCTGTTTTTTCTTATTCCGTCAAAGGCAAGTTTAGGATAAAACCCGATTTTCATTCTTTTTCCCCTCCCGTTGCCAACATAGTCAGGGTGTCGGAAATGAGTTGATAGAGTTCTTCGTCGGTATGTTCACCGCGGTAAATTTGGTGGAAAACTTCACCGTCTTTAATAAACAGCACACGTCCTGCGTGACTTGCCGCTTTTACCGAATGTGTTACCATTAAAATGGTTTGACCCGCTTTGTTAATTTCTTCAAAAAGGGTTAAAAGTTCGTCGGTTGCTTTGGAATCAAGCGCTCCGGTAGGTTCGTCTGCCAAAATAAGTTTAGGGTTGGTGATAAGCGCACGTGCTACCGCCGCACGTTGCTTTTGACCGCCCGATACCTCGTAAGGATATTTCTTTAAAAGTTTGCTAATGCCGAGTTGCTTTGCTATAGGCAAAAGGCGAAGTTGCATTTCCCTGTGGTTTTTTCCCGCCAAAACAAGCGGCAGATAAATATTATCTTCCAAGGTAAATGTATCAAGCAAATTAAATTCTTGGAATACAAATCCCAAATTATCCCTGCGAAATGCCGCTACCTGTGATTCCTTTATTTTGGAAAGGTCATTTCCATCTAACACAACCGAACCGGAAGTGGGTTTATCAAGCGCCGCCAATATGTTAAGCAATGTGGTTTTGCCCGAACCGGACTCACCCATAATTGCAACATACTCCCCCTCTTCCACACCGAAAGAAACGCTTTTAAGGGCTTCTACCTTGTTTCCTCCAAAGCGAGTGGTGTATATTTTTTGCACTGCACTTACGTTTAAAATATTCATTTAACAAAAATCCTCCTTGTTGATTTCTGCCGTTATTATATCAAAAAAGGTATTTGCAACGCCATAGATTTGGCTAACAAATACCCCGTTAAATCTAACAGTTTTGTAAGAAGTTTATTCAATTTCAATTTTTCTTTTTGAAAGGTCAATATCTATTGTTGTGCCTACATCCACCGTTGATGTTGCCGTAATGCCGTGACCTAAATTGTTGCAAATACGCCGACAAAGGTAAAGCCCTATTCCGCTTGAACTTTTGTCTGTTCTGCCGTTAAATCCGGTATATCCGTTTTCAAAAATGCGGGGCAAATCTTCGGGTGCAATACCAATGCCGGTATCACAAATTCTAAGTGTTTTAGGCGGCTGCAGACTAACCGTAATACTGCCCGACGGTGTATATTTTAAGGCGTTAGACAAAACCTGTTCAATAACAAACCCTAACCATTTTTCGTCGGTAAGCACGGTAATGTTAATCGGCTCGTAAACCAGCGTCAACTTTCGGTCTATAAATTCACGTGAAAACTTCTTGACCGATGTTTTTACAATTTTGTCCAAATCATATTCCTTAAAAACATAGTCGGTACTGTCCGAATTGAGCCGTAAAAATGTCAAAACCATTTCCACATACCGCTCGATATTATACAAATCTTTCAGCAAATTACGTGCAAACGGCGAATCTTCGTTTTGCAAATGAAGCCGCATAGAAGCAATGGGGGTTTTTATTTGGTGCGCCCATACTGTGTAGTAATCTATCATATCGTAATACTTTTTGTTATTTTCGGTGCGGTAAAGGGCGTATTCCCGACTTATTGTGTTTATTACTTCCCTGTAATCTTCATCTTTAATTTCACAAATTTCAGGGAATACTTCTTTTGTTATATCGGTTAGCGATTTTATGCGGGCGAATTTTTCATGTTCGTGTTTTACCCGCAAAAAGTCAATTATAACAAAAACCGTACCAATACAGGCACATAAAACCGCAGGATATATTACCGCTTTAACCGGCAAACGGTAAAGGAAAAAACTTACCCCGAAAACAAGGCAAAACAATGCCATAACCGTCAAAACACGCCGCCGTCCGTTAAGATATTTTAAAAACAGTTTCATAACTTAACCTCAGTTTTCAATTAAATATCCCACGCCGAATTTTGTGGTAATAAAGCCGAAAAGACCTGCATTTTCAAGCCGTTTTCGCAACCTGCCCACATTTACGGTAAGGGTGTTTTCGTCTACAAAACTGTCGGTTTCCCACATAAGTTCCATAAGTTTTTCACGGCTTACTACTTTGCCTTTATTTTCCATAAGAATATGCAAAATGCGAAATTCATTTTTAGAAAGGGAAATTTTTTCATCCCGGTAAAAAAGCGTGTTATCCCCCGTGTTTAAAAGCGCTCCTCTGTGTTCCAAAATCGGCACGGACGACGCAAAATCATAAGTTCTGCGAAGAATTGCCTGAATTTTTGCCATAAGTAAACTTTGGTCAAAGGGCTTGGCAATAAAATCGTCTGCACCCATATTCATCGCCATAATCATATTCATATTATCTGCGGCGGAGGAAATAAAAATAATCGGCACTTTAGATACTTTGCGAATTTCTCCGCACCAATGGTAGCCGTTAAAAAACGGCAAAGCAATATCAAGCAGTACAATATGCGGGTCTACTTTTGCAAACTCCTCCATAACATTTCGGAAATTTGTGACTGTGTGAACTTCTATTTCCCACATTTCCGCCTGTGTTTTAACCGCCTGTGCTATTCCTCTGTCATCTTCAACAATCAGTAATTTATACATATTTTCCTCCGAAAGTATCTTAGAAAACAGACGGCCTTAGTCACCGAAAGCCGCCTGTTACGTCATTATTTGCGCTTTTTCGAAAGCAGGAAATTAAACCCTACATAAAGCCCCACAAAAAGTAGGATAGTGGCAATAAGAATAAGATACATTTTGCCTGTTTCTACTTTTTTATCAAAGAAATAG
>CAMFZK010000101.1 GCA_946006915.1 uncultured Clostridia bacterium | reverse complement strand
GTGATTATTTGACATTTTTACCTAATTCACGTGAGCGCTATATTACCGCTTTGCGAATTACAACCTCGCTTTTAATATTAAAAAACGGAATGAATAAAAAATATTTGAAAAACTTGTGTAAAATTTACACCGCCGAAGCATATTTGAGCCAATCTGCCAAACTACCTCTTGATATAAAAAACTTCGGTTTAAATTTATTTTCCGCCGTTTGTGCCGTAAAGCGAAAACCGTTATATTTTTCGGTGAACGCAAACGGAAATTATTTAATAAACAAAAACATTTTAACGGTTTTGCTGTTAACATTATCCCGAAAATGCCGTGAAATTCACGTTAAAACCGCAGAAAATATGATAATAATAGATTTTAAAGGGAACTTTAAAAAATGCATTTTACCTTTAAAAAAGCTAAACGGATATTTCTTTTTAACGGGGCAAAACGGAAAATTTATAATTCCTGCCGCAAAAACAAAAGAAAATTCCGTGCCGTTTTACAAAACATTGGAATATTTTTACGACCGTTTTTCACCGCTTAATCTGTTTTTTCGCAATCTTTAATAATCTGCTCGGCAACACGCATACCGTCTACTGCGGCGGACATTATACCGCCGGCATAACCCGCTCCCTCACCCGCAGGGTAAAGCCCTTTAACCGATACGCTTTGGTAACTTTCGTCCCTTATTATTCTAACTGGGGAAGAACTTCGGGTTTCGGGTGCGGTAAGTACCGCCCATTCACTTGCAAAGCCCTTAATCTTTTTATCAAATTCCAAAATGCCGTCTTTTAAACTTTCGGTTACAAACCGGGGAAATATTTTGCCGAAATCCGCAAAGCCGTAATTCGGTTTTACGGTGGGTTTAACCCTTGTAATTTTAAAATCTTTGCCGAAACAAAACTGACCTACCGTTGTAACCGGCACTTTGCCCGATAAAATTTCAAAACTTAATTTTTCAATTTTTTGTTGCAAAGCACAACCTGCTAAAACATCGTCCCCTTCAAAATCTTCGGGGCTTATTCCCACAAGCAAAGCACTGTTGGCATTAACGCCGTTTCGTGCGGAATTGCTCATACCGTTTACCGCAATTCCTCCCTTTTCGCTGGAAGAATTTATTACTTCCCCGCCGGGACACATACAAAAGGTATACACACCCCTGCCGTTTTGCAAATGGGTTGCCATTTTATAGTCCGCCGCCGATAATGCGGGGTGGTTATAAAATTCGCCGTAAAGTGCCTTGTTAATATCCTCCTGCAAATGCTCTATTCTAACCCCTACCGAAAAGGGCTTTCTGACCATTTGGATATTCTGCTCTTTAAGAAGTGAAAAAACATCCCTTGCCGAATGTCCTGTTGCCAAAACAAGCGTTTCGCAAGGTATTATGTTGCCGTTTGCGGTGACCGATTTAATTTTGCCGTCCTTATATTCTATATTTTCTAATCTTGTATTAAAAAGCACTTCCCCGCCTAAATTTATAATTTCGTTTCTGATGTTTTTAACCACAGCCGACAAAACATCGGTTCCTACGTGGGGTTTGGCATCGGTAAGGATTTTTTGGTTTGCACCGTAAGTTGCAAGGGTTTGAAGTACGGCTCTGCAACGTCCGTCCTTTATGCCTGTATTCAGTTTGCCGTCCGAAAAAGTACCTGCACCGCCCTCGCCGAATTGGACGTTGGATTCGGTATTCAATTCCCCGCCGTTTAAAAAGGCGTTTACATCTTTTGTTCTTGTGTCAACATCCGCACCACGTTCAATTACAATGGGTTTTAACCCCGCTTTTGCCAAGGTGTAAGCACAAAAAATACCGCAAGGACCAAAGCCGACAATTAGGGGTCTTTTACCGATAAAACTGTCACACTTTTGCCAAACATATTCCGGCTTTCTATAAATTTGTGCGTTCTTATTTTTCTTAAGTACCGCCTGCTCGTTTTTAGTATCAATTAAAACCGAACAACAAAAATGCACATCGGTTTTACGCCGTGCATCTACCGACTTTTTGTATAAGGAAACCGAATTTGTTTTGATTTTTAAAATGCTTTCTACTGCGCCTTTTAAATTTTCAAAATCGGTATCAAGCGGTAGTTTTAAATTGTTAAGTAATATCATTTATTTATCCCCTAAAACAGAGTCTGCCGCCGCCATGGCACTGCTCCACGCCCATTGCAGATTATACCCTCCGCAGTCGCCGTCTATATCCAAAATTTCGCCTATTGCGTAAAGATTTTTGTATTCATACGACTCCATTGTAGTACCTTTAAACTGTTTGGTATCAAGTCCGCCGGCGGTTACTTGGGAATTTTCAAACCCGGTTGTTCCGGTAACGTTAAATTCCATATTTTTGATTTTTGATGCAATTTTCTTAATGCCGTTTTGTGTAAGTGTTTCGGCTTTTTCGCTTAATTTATACCCTGCCGATTTCAAAACCACCTGACCTATTCTTTTGTTTATAAAGCCGGTAAAAAATTCTTGGAGCGGTCTTTCGGGCATTAGTTTCGCCCTTTTTGCAATCTGTAAAACAAGTTGGTTGTAATCGGTTTCGGGCATAATGTCAAGCGTTACGGTTTTAGCGCCGTCACTTCTTGATACTTCACGTGAAATTTGCATAATGGGAGGTCCTGAAAGACCGTAATCGCAAAAGAGTACCTCGCCGTATTCTTTTCTTATCAATTTACCGCCGATTTTAAGCGAAGCGTCGGCATTGACTTTTATTCCCTTTAACTGTTTTGTAATGTCGTTTTCGGTCTTAATTTGCACAATAGCGGGGGTGGTATTAACCGTTTTAAACCCTGCTTTTTTAAGTAATGAAAACATACTGCCGTCACACCCGTATTTTTCGCCGCCCGAATAAAGCCCGGTTGCGATTATTACGTTTTTGGTTTCAAAACCCAATTTATCCGCCAAAACTTTGTAACCGTTTTTTAAAACCTGGATATTTGTAACCTTGGTATCGGTATGAATTATTACACCTAAATCCTCTGCCGCAAAACGTAGACAGTCCACAACCGAAGATGCCTGTAAAGAAGAAGGATATGCCTTGTCCTCTTTAAAAACATAATTAACGCCGATGTCCTCAAAAAAGTTTTTGCAAAATTCTACGTCATATTTTTGCAAGGCATAACGGCAAAATTCCGCATTTTCGCCGTGAAAATGTGAAATATCCGTATTTTTATTAGAAATATTGCACCTGCCGTTACCCGTGACGCTTAACTTTTTGCCAACACGTGGCAAACGCTCCAAAATCCTTACGGTAAGATTACGGTTTTCCCTCTTTAAACGCACCGCCGCACAAAGCCCTGCCGCACCGCCGCCTATTATAATTACATCGGTTTTCATATTAAAATTCCTTTATAAAAGTTATTGCTTTTATTTTAACATAAAAATTCACATTTTGCAAATGGCATTAAAAACTGCAAAAAAAGACCCCCTATTTTACAAGGGAGTCGGATTTCTTAAACTTTTTAAAATTCGATTTAACAATCAACCGTATTTTCCGTTACTGTTCCGATTTCGCTGTAAACAATGTTGTAACCGAACTGTGAGTCGTTATTCTTTAAAAATACGGTGGTTGCCATATCTTTAATAACCGAGCCGTCATCCAACGAAATTTCCACATCGGTAACAACGGTATAACTGCCGTCGTTATTATCGGTAACCGATAAAAAGGTGTGTTTATATTCGCTGTAACCGCGGGGGATAATATAAACGTAGCCGTCTTTTTGTTCACAGTCGGTGTTTATATTGCCAAAATCGGAAATTTTTATTCCGTACATATTAAAAATATAATCGGTTACATAATTTTCGTTTACGAAACCGTCTTCCGCCAAATTAAGCAACCCTAAAACCGAATTGTTTACAAGAGTTTGGTCGTTTTGAAAATCGTCATTATAAACAAAACTGTGGTTAAGCATATTAAGAAAACGGGTTTCAAGCACCTTGTTGCTTGCGGTGTTATTGTTTGCAACGGTCACAACATCTGTATTTTTATTTTCTGCCGTATTATTTGAAATACCTGCACCGCTTACACCCATAAAAGAAAGGAAGCATACGCACAATAAAACCGACAATGCCGAAATAACATTTTTACGCATATTACCGCCTCCTTTAAAGTATATAACTATTATATACAACGGCGTTTCAAATTACCAAAAACAATTCAGTTACAAATAATATCAAATACTGTCT
>CAMFZK010000100.1 GCA_946006915.1 uncultured Clostridia bacterium | reverse complement strand
GCAATAAAAAATTTGAAGGTTTTAGGATATGCGGGAATTTCGGCTGTGTTGGACGAAGGGTACATCACCAACATTGCAGTTTTGGAAAAATACCGAAAACAGGGTGTTGCCTCCGCTTTAATTGAAAATCTTTTCCTATTTGCAAAGCAAAATTCACTTAAATTTATTTCACTTGAAGTACGGGAGAGTAATATTCCCGCAATTACACTTTATAATAAGTTCGGTTTTAAAAAAGAGGGGCTACGTAAAAATTTTTACGAAAACCCACGTGAAAATGCAATAATTATGACTAAAAGGTTTGATTGATTTTGAAAATTTTAAGCATTGAATCATCTTGCGACGAAACATCGGTTGCGATTGTTGAAGACCGCACGGTGCTTTCCAACATAGTTGCAACCCAAATTGAAGAACATAAAATCTACGGCGGTGTAGTACCTGAAATTGCCTCCCGCCGTCATACCGAAAGTATTGCGGCAACCTGCGACAAAGCGTTAGCCGAAGCGGGGCTTACCTATAAGGATATTGAGGCGGTTGCGGTTACCTTTGCACCGGGACTTATAGGTGCTTTGCTTGTAGGGGTAAACTTTGCAAAAGCGCTGGCTTTCAGTTTGGGTGTTCCGCTTATTCCGGTTCACCATTTGCGTTCACATATTGCCGCAAATTATCTGGCTCACCCCGATTTAGAACCCCCTTTCCTATGCCTTTTGGTTTCGGGAGGGAATACGGTTATTGCCGAAGTAAGCGATTATACAAAGTTTAAAATTATCGGCTCTACGCTGGACGATGCGGCAGGCGAATGTTTTGACAAAACCGCCCGCTCTATGGGACTGCCCTACCCCGGCGGAGTTAATTTAGATAAAATTGCCACCGTGGCGGATAACCAAAGATACCCTTTGCCTTTTCCGAAGGTAAGCACCGGCGAATTTAATTTCAGTTTTTCGGGACTTAAAACCGCCGTTTTAAACTTGGTACATAATGCGGGACAAAAAGGTGAAGAGATTGACATTCCGGTAGTATGTGCCACCGTAAGACAGCGTGTTTGCGATTTGCTTATTAAAAACACTATGTCCGCCGCCGAAAAATACGGTTACAAGAAAATTTGTATTGCGGGCGGGGTTTCGGCAAACAGCGAATTACGCCGAAGAATGGAAGAAGAATGTAAAATACGCAATTACAAACTTTATTACCCTCCGCTTAAATACTGCGGTGACAATGCCGCAATGGTGGGTGCACAGGCAATTTACGAATTTAAAAGCGGTAACACGGCGGGAACAGACCTTAACGCAACCGCAACACTTCAAATTGATTACCGATGAAAGGAAACTTTTTAATGACAAAACGACTTCTTTTAATTGTTAATCCCTGTTCGGGACGGGCAAAAATGCACACCGAACTTTTAAAGGTTATTGAAATACTTTCGGCAGGCGGTTTTTCGGTAACCGTTTACCCCACAAAATTTAAAGGCGATGCTACTGAATATATCACAACACTTGAGGACGGCGATTTTGAAACCGTTGTGGTTTGCGGCGGTGACGGCACTTTAAACGAGGTTATAACCGGTATTATGAACAAAGGACTAAATATTAAACTCGGTTATATTCCTTCGGGTACGCTAAACGAATGGTCAAGCGGACTGAAAATTTCCCGCAATATTGAAACTGCGGCAGCCGATATTATAAACGGGTGCGAAACCAATCTTGATATAGGAAAATTTAACGATAAATATTTTTCCTATACCGCCTCTTTCGGTGCTTTCACTTCGGCATCTTATTCCGCCCCGCAGGACGTTAAAAACGTTTTAGGTCAAGCGGCATACTTTTTTGAGGGAATAAAAAGTCTTGCCAACATTAAACCCATTCATTTAAAATTTATACACCAAGATGAAGTGATAGAGGGCGACTTTCTTTTCGGTGCAATTTCCAATTCGCTGTCTGTGGGTGGAATTGTTAAATACGACAACGCAAAGGTTCGGCTTAACGACGGCGAGTTTGAAGTTTTACTTATACGAAACCCCGACAATATTTTAAAACTTCAACCGATTATTGACGGTATTTTAAGACGGGATTTCACAAGAGATGGTATGGAATTTTTCCGTACTAAAGACATTCTTATTGAAACCGACGAAAATGTTTCTTGGACGCTTGACGGCGAATATGCCGAAGGGCAACCCAAAATGAGGGTAGAAAATCTGCACAAAGCAATTACATTTATATTACCAAATTAAAGGACGGAAAAATTTATGTTTACAAGAGATATAGGCGTTGACCTTGGCACCGCAAACACATTGGTTTGTCTTAAAGGCAAAGGAATTATTATGAGAGAGCCGTCGGTTGTGGCTTATGACATTAGAAACGATGCCGTAAGAGCCGTTGGTACCGAAGCCAAAGAAATGATAGGAAGAACCCCCGGTTCTATTGTTGCGGTTCGCCCTTTAAAGGACGGTGTTATTGCCGACTTTGACGTTACGGCGGCAATGCTTAAGCGTTTTGTACGCCAAGCGCTTAAGGGCTCTTTCTTTTCACGGGTTAGAATGGTTATTTGCGTTCCCTCGGGCGTTACCGAAGTTGAAAGCCGTGCGGTTTATGATGCCGCAAAACAGGCAGGCGCTACCGATGTTGACTTGGTAGAAGAACCAATGGCGGCGGCAGTAGGTGCGGGTTTGCCCGTCGGCGATGCGGCAGGCAATATGATTGTAGATATAGGCGGCGGAACAAGCGAAGTTGCCGTTATTTCCCTTGGCGATATTGTAACCGCTCAATCGGTTCGTGTTGCGGGGGACGATTTGGACGAGTCTATTATTAACTATGTTCGCAAAAAACACAATCTTATTATCGGCGAACGCACGGCAGAACAAATTAAAATCGAAATCGGCTCGGCTAAGCCATACGAAGGCGAAACGAGTATTGAAATTAAGGGTAGAAACCAAGTGGACGGTCTACCAAAAAACGTTATAATCTCTTCGGAAGAAGTGCGAACCGCTATGGCAGATACCGTTTCCCAAATTGTGGATACCGTTCGGTTAACGCTTGAAAAAACACCCCCCGAACTTGCGGCGGATATTATTGACCGCGGAATTACCCTTACGGGCGGCGGTGCGTTACTCCGAGGTCTTGCAGAACTTATAGCCGAAGAAACCGGTATGCCGGTTACTATTGCGGCAAACCCGCTTGACTGCGTGGTGCTTGGTACTGCCAAACGGCTTGAAGCAAACAGCGGTTTCCAAAACTACACATTCCGCAGAGGAAAAAGATTTAGATAATAACTTTTCGGAGGAAATAAAATGCGATTTTTCTTTCGCAGTAAGCAGTTTAAAATTATTCTTTCAATTTTAATAGTACTTTTATCGGTTTCGGTAATATTTGCGGTTATAGGCAGTAAAATGTCCCCGGGGTCTAATATTGCGGGCAGTTTAACCGCACCCATACGCTCGGCGGTAACTTCGGTCACAAACCTTGTTTCGGACTTTTTTGATAAGTTAGAGGATTCAAACAAACTAATGCTTAAAAATTCCGAACTTGAAGCCGAAATTGAGCAATTGCGTAAAAATCAAGCCGATTACGAACAAATGCTTAAAGAAAACGAATTTTACAAAGATTATCTTGGAATTAAGGAAGCAAATCCCGACTTTAAGTTTGCCCCCGCTACCCTAATTTCAAGGGATAATACCGACCCGTACAGGGGCTTTGTTATTAACCGTGGTTCGTTAGACGGTATTTCCGCTTTTGACCCCGTAATTACCGAAGCGGGGCTTGTAGGGTATGTAAGCGAAGTAGGTCTTACCACCGCTAAAGTCACCACCGTTTTAAGTTCCGAAATAACATTAGGTGCGCTTGATAACCGCACAAACGATTCGGGCATTATTTCGGGTTCGCTTGAGACCGGCAAAAACGGACAAACCCAGTTTAAAAACCTCTCACGTTCCTGCAATATTGCAATAGGCGACTATGTTGTAACATCGGGCGAGGGAATATTCCCCAAAGGACTGCTTATAGGCACTATTAAACATATAGGTAACGACCAATACAACACCTCTATTTTTGCAAATGTCGAACCCTTTGCAGATATTGAAAACATAAGAAATGTTATGGTAATTACCGAATTCCAAGGACAGGGCAATGTCTTGTCCGAAAAGGATAAATAATATGAACTGTCTCTTATACACATCTGACGCTGCCGACGATACTCCTTG
>CAMFZK010000099.1 GCA_946006915.1 uncultured Clostridia bacterium | reverse complement strand
TATATGTATTTTAGGAAGTGGACAATATCATTTATCTTGATAACAGCGCAACCACAAAGCCATGTGACAAAGCGATAGAATATATGAATACCTGCCTTAAAGAGAATTGGGGAAACCCGTCAAGTCTTCACTCTCTTGGTATGAATGCGGAAAACACCGTCACTTCGGCAAGGGAATGTGTGGCTAAATCTATTTTTGCAAACTTAAATGAAATAATTTTTACTTCGGGCGGGACGGAGGCAAACAACACGGCGGTTATGTCTGCCCTTTTCCGAAAAAATCGGGGCAACCGTGTTATAACCACCGCTATTGAGCATCACTCGGTTTTGGAGTGTTTCAAAAAGTTAGAAAATAACGGGTTTGAGGTTATTTACCTTAAACCAAACCGTGAAGGAGTAATTTCTTTAGAGGAACTCGAGAATTCGCTTAACCCGAATACAGTACTTGTAAGTATGATGATGGTTAATAACGAGGTTGGCTCTATTCAGCCGATTGAGCAGGCGGTAAAACTTACAAAATCCAAAGCGCCCAACGCTTTTTTTCATTGCGATGCCGTGCAGGGGTACGGCAAACTTCCCATAAACGTTAAAAAATTAGGGGTAGATATGCTGACTGCCAGCGGTCATAAGGTTCACGCACCTAAAGGAATTGGCTTCTTGTACCTTAATTCCAAAACCCATATTCCCCCCTTTATTGTGGGCGGCGGTCAGGAAAAGGGTATGCGTTCGGGTACTGAATCGGTACCGCTTATCGCCTCCTTACAAGGTGCGGTAGAAGATTTTCCAAACCTAGAAACCGCACTTAAAACCACCCGTTCGCTTTTCTTCTATGCTAAAAAGCGTTTAGGTGAACTACCGCAGGTTACCTTTAATTCGGGTGACAATGGGTTGCCTTACGTTTTAAATATTTCGGTAAACGGTTACCGTTCGGAAACTTTACTTCACTTCCTTGAGATGAAAGAAATTTATGTTTCAAGCGGGTCTGCTTGCTCTAAAGGTAACACAAGTTACGTTTTAAAAGAAATGGGTGTGAGCCCTAAAAGTATTGATTCGGCACTTCGTTTAAGTTTTTCAAAACACACTCAAGAAAGGCATATTGATGTTTTGTGTGAAGCACTTAAAGAAGCAACCGAAAAGTTAAGAAAGGCATAATATGAAAGAGATTATACTTATTAAAAACGGTGAACTAACCTTAAAAGGTCTTAACCGCAGTAATTTTGAAGATATTTTGATTAAAAACATCCGCCGCCGTCTTAGAAGTTTAGGCGAATTTGATGTCAGAAAAGCACAGTCTACAATTTATATTGAACCGAAGGCAGACGATTTTGATTTTGAAGAAGCGCTCGAAAGGGTTAAACTGATTTTCGGTATTGCCGCTTTTTCAAGGGCGTGTGTTTGCGAAAAAAGTATGGAGGATATTCTCTCAAAATCGGCAGAATATTTAAAAGACAGTTTGTCAAAAATAAAAACATTCAAGGTAGAAGCCAAACGGTCGGACAAGCAGTTCCCCCTAACCTCGCCCGAAATTTGCCGTGAGGTTGGCGGTAAAATTTTGGAAACAAACAGCCATTTAAAGGTTGATGTTCACAATCCCGATTTGGTGGTTTATGTGGAAATAAGGGACTATTACGCCTATGTACGTGCCGAACAAATTCACGGTGCGGGCGGTTTGCCGGTGGGTACTGCGGGTACTGCATCTGTTTTAATTTCCGGCGGTATTGACAGTCCCGTTGCCGCTTGGACTATGGCAAAGCGCGGTTTACGGCTTAACGCAATTCACTTTGCAAGCCCGCCGTACACAAGCCCCCGTGCCGAGCAAAAGGTTAAAACTTTGCTTTCAAAGGTTGCACGTTACAGCGGTACTATTAACCTCTCAATTGTCCCCTTTACCGAAATTCAAGACCAAATTGCCAAAAATTGCCCCGAAGAATATTTCACCCTTATTATGCGGAGAATGATGATGCGCATTTCGGAACGTATTGCAAAAGATTCGGGCAGTTTAGCACTTATTACGGGCGAAAGTTTAGGTCAGGTTGCAAGCCAAACCCTGCCGGCACTTGTCACTACCGACTATGTTACAACTATGCCGGTTTTACGCCCGCTTATCGGTATGGATAAAGAAGAAATCATTACAATTTCCCGCAATATTGATACCTTTGAAACTTCTATTCTACCGTTCGAGGATTGCTGCACGGTATTCACCCCAAAGCACCCCAAAACCCGTCCTACGCTTGAATCCTGCGAACTTGCCGAAAAAAATCTGCCTATTTGTGAACTTATAGAAAAAGCAATCAGCGAAACCGAATACACCTATATTGAATAAGGGGTTTAAAACTTGATTAACACCAAAATTTTTGAAAAAGCCGAAGAAACCGTGAATTTGCTTAAACAAAAAGGTCTTAAAATCGCCACCGCCGAATCTTGCACAGGCGGAATGGTATCGGCATTTATTACTTCTGTTTCGGGTGTTTCCGAAGTGTTTGAAATGGGAATTACTTCCTATTCCTGCCGAATTAAACACAAAATACTGAATGTTAAAAACGAAACATTAGACAGGTTCGGTGCAATAAGCGAATCCACCGCAAAGCAAATGGCAAATAATGTGCGTGAAATTTCGGGTGCGGATATCGGCGTTTCGGTAACAGGTGCGGCAGGACCTGACGGTTCTGAAGGGCATAACCCCGGTTTTGTCTTTATCGGTTTAAGCCATAAGGACGGCACTACTGTAAAACAACTCAACATTGAACCCAAAAGCCGTAATTTTGTGCGTGAACAAACTGTTTTACAGTTATTTACATTAGTTATAAATTTTTTGAAGGAAAATTAAATGAAAAATTTGTTTTATAAAACCGCTTTAAGGAATTTTTGCAATTCCCTTTTTCCGAATAAACGGGATAATGTTAACCGAATTATTTTAAAAAGTGTTTTCATTTTAGGAATTACGGGTTTAGTTGCGTTTTTATTGTTTGTTTCGGTTCATTTTACTAAAATAAACAATATGCAAAAATTGCAAAACCAAAACAGTCAACTCTATTCCCAACTGCTTTCGGAAAAACAAACCGCACTTAAAACGCTGAAAATACAAAATTCAGATTTTAAGGCGTGGGTTAATATCCCTAACACTTCGGTTTCCTACCCCGTTTACCAAACCGATAATAATAACTACTATCTTTCGCACAATCAGTTAAAGAAAAAAAGTTCTTTCGGCTCCCTGTTTTTTGACGCTAAAGATTTGTTAGGCGCAAAAAATACCGACCGAAACCTTGTAATATACGGAAACAGTTCCAAAAACGATTTACTTTTTTCCCCTCTTAAAAATTATAAATCGTTGCATTTTTTAAAACAAAACCCTTACATAGACCTTATAACTCTTGACGGCAACGAAAAATACTTAATTTTTGCCGTTTTTGTAATAAACTCTAACCCACAAGATGACCGAAACTATATTTTCGACTATAAAAAAAGCAACTTTGAAAACCGGGAAGAATTTGATTTGTGGTTTTCGGAACTCACACAAAGAAGCCTTTTTGTAAATAGTATTGATGTGACAAGTGAGGACGAATTTCTTACCCTTGTTACCGATTCGGTTGAATTTAAAGGCGCAAAGCTTGTGGTTACGGCACGCAAAATGCGTGACGGTGACAGTACGCAAAAACTTTACATAAAACCGAATAAAACCCCGCGTTATCCAAATATTTATTACACTTCAAAAGGAATAAAAAATCCGTTTACCAATAAGGAGGAAGATTATGTTTCACAATATTAAAGCAGACATTATTTATTACAAAACCGCTACCGATTTTGAATTGGAATTTAATCTTTGCGGTTGTTGCAGAATGCGTCTTTTAAGTGACAAAATGCAGGATAAAAAGTCCTTTGTTCATTCGCTTGCCCGTGCCGTTTCACGCAGCAGCGTTATATTGGTTGCAGGTCCTCTCTTCGGTGAAGACGGAACAATAAAAACCGTAACCGAGGCATTAAATACCTCTACCGAAACGGTTGACAAAACAGAGTACGCCATAACCGACGGGGGCGAAATTGAAATTATTAAAAATTCCACCCCCCTTGTCACGCCCGAGGGAGATTTCGGCGGTTGTATAATCGAATCCGGCCCCCAAACTATGATTCTTTTAACCGATGACAAGCAGATTCGCAAAACAATTATGAAAGACCTTATTCACCCTTATATTGAGGAGTTGTATAA
>CAMFZK010000098.1 GCA_946006915.1 uncultured Clostridia bacterium | reverse complement strand
GAGGAATAGATTTTTACAATATTCCCACCACTCTGCTTTCGCAGGTTGATTCTTCGATAGGCGGTAAAACCGCTGTTGATTTTATGGGTTACAAAAATTTAGTGGGTGCTTTTTATCCTCCCAAAAAGGTTGTAATTGATTCTGACACCTTAAAAACTTTACCTAAAAGACAAATTTCAAACGGCCTTGCCGAGTCAGTAAAAATGTCCCTTACAAGCGATAAAGAACTTTTTGAAATCTTTGAAAAACAAGACGTTTGGCAGGACGAGGTTTTAGATAAAATTATAGAACGTTCCTTACTTATTAAAAAGGATGTAGTGGAAAAGGACGAGCGTGAAGGCGGGCTTCGTAAAATATTAAACTTCGGTCATACTATTGCCCACGCAGTTGAAAGCATTAACCAAATGGACAAGTATTATCACGGCGAATGTGTTGCAATAGGTATGTTGCCGATGTGTAGCCAAGAAGTGAAAAGCCGTTTGTTACCGGTACTTTTAAAACTTGATTTACCCACGGTTTTAGACCAAAATGCCGAAGAAATCATAAACGCTTGCAAGCACGATAAAAAAGCATTTGCCGATAATATAACCATTGTAACGGTGGATAAAATAGGCGAATTCGAACTTAAAAATATATCATTCGGAGAATTTACAACACTTGTAAAAAAGGTGGCGAAATAATGAAAAACACATTGGGAAATAATTTAACCGTAACCCTTTTCGGTGAAAGCCACGGGGACAGTATTGGCGCTGTTATAGACGGTATAACCCCCGGTCTTACGGTGGATAATGAGTTTATTGAAAAAATGCTTTTTCTTCGCCGTCCGCACGGTAAAATTTCCACCCCCCGAAGTGAAGCCGACCCTTACAAAATAGTAAGCGGAGTTTTCGGTGGTAAAACAACGGGTACACCTATTTGCATAATAATTCCAAACGGGGACACCCATTCAAAGGACTACGAGAAAACAAGGTATCTTGCACGCCCCTCTCACGCCGATTATACCGCAAACTGTAAATATCACGGTTTTGAAGATTACAGAGGCGGCGGACATTTCAGCGGAAGAATAACCGCACCGCTGGTTGCGGTAGGCGGAATTTTAATTCCCGCACTAGAGAAAAAAGGCATTAAAATAGGCACACATATTAAAAGGTGCGGTAATGTTTCGGACCGTGATTTCGCCGATTTGACCGAGGATATAGAAAACCTTAATAACACCGATTTTGCGGTGCTTGACAGAAATGTTTCGGCTGAAATGACCGAAGAAATTATGCAAGCTAGAACGGTCGGCGACAGCGTTGGCGGTATTTTGGAAACGGCGGTAATCGGTCTACCCTGCGGTGTGGGTGAACCGTGGTTTGACACGGTAGAAAGTTTGCTTTCCCACGCACTCTTTTCCATTCCCGCAGTAAAAGGGGTAGAGTTTGGCGCAGGGTTCGGTTTCGGTTCTATGAGAGGTTCTTCTGCCAACGATGCCTTTAGAATTAAAGACGGAAAAATAATAACCGAAACAAACAACAGCGGCGGTATTAACGGCGGTATTACCAACGGTATGCCGGTTATATTCCGCACTGCTTTCCGTCCTACCCCCACAATTTCAAAACCGCAAAATACCGTTGATATAAGCAAAAACGAAAATGCGGTTTTAAATGCAAGAGGCAGGCACGACCCCTGTATTGTTCACCGTGCAAGGGTTGTGCAGGACAGTGTTACCGCTATTGTTTTAGCGGATATGCTTATCGGAAGATACGGAACAGATTGGTTGGGTAATAAATGAAATACGGACTTATAGGGGAAAAATTAGGCCATAGTTTTTCCAAAGAAGTTCATAATAAATTGTTTGATTACGATTATGAATTAAAAGAAATTCCGCAAAATGAATTGGATTTATTCTTAAAACAAAGGGCTTTTAAGGCAATAAACGTAACCATTCCTTATAAAGAAAAGGTTATCCCTTATTTAGACTTTGTAAGCGATATTGCGACGGAAATCGGTGCGGTTAATACGGTAGTAAACAAAAACGGTAAACTATACGGATATAATACCGATTTTTGGGGTTTGAAATCGCTTATCCAAAAAAACGGGGTAAGTTTAAAGGATAAAAAGGTTCTTATTTTGGGCAGCGGAGGAACTTCCAAAACGGCGTTTGCGGTGGCAAATTCGCTTGGTGCAAAAGAAGTATTACGGGTTTCCCGCAACAAAAAAGACGGCTTCATAACTTATGAAGATACCTTTAAAAACCATACCGACACACAAATTTTAATAAACACCACCCCTTGCGGAATGTACCCTAATATTGATGTTTCGCCTTTAGATATTAAGTGCTTGGAAAATTTAGAGGGCGTGGTAGACGCAATTTATAATCCCTTGCGTTCAAAACTTGTGTGTGATGCCCAAAAAAGGGGAATTAAAGCGGTTGGCGGACTTTATATGTTAATTTCCCAAGCCGTGGTTGCCGCCGAAAAGTTTTTAGATACTAATATAGAACCGCAAAAAACCGATGCGGTTTATAAAAGCATTTTGAACCAAAAACAAAACATTGTTTTAGTGGGAATGCCGGGCAGCGGTAAAACCACAGTCGGTAAACTTTTAGCGGAAAAGTTGGAATTGGAATTTTTAGATACCGACGATTTAATAACAGAAAAATACGGCAACATTACCGATATTTTTAAAACTAAAGGCGAGGCGGTTTTCAGAACCTACGAAACCGAGGTTATAAGACGGCTGTCGGCAGTCGGCGGCAAGGTTATTGCAACCGGCGGGGGAGCGGTTTTAAGACCGCAAAACACCGATTTATTAAAGCGTAACGGCAGAATATATTTTTTAGACCGACCGCTCGAATCAATTTGTGCAACACCTGACCGTCCGCTTTCTTCAAACAGGGAAGATTTAGAAAAACTCTTTAACGAAAGATATGACATTTACCGTAACTGTGCCGACAGGCATATTATATCGAACGGTACCGAAACCGATACGGTAAATGCCGTTTTGGAGGATATTTTAAAGTGAAAATTTTAGTAATTAATGGACCTAATCTTAATATGCTGGGTATTCGTGAACCGTCCGTATACGGCAACAGTACTTACAGTGATTTATGCAATTTAATAAATGACCATGCGCAAAATAAGGGAGTAGAAGTGGAAATTTATCAGTCCAACCACGAGGGGGACTTGGTGGATAAAATTCAAAATGCGTATAACAAAGCCGACGGAATTGTTATAAACCCCGCCGCATATACCCACACAAGCGTTGCTTTGCTTGACGCACTGAAAGCAGTGGCAATCCCTGCGGTAGAGGTACATATTTCGGACGTTTCCAAACGTGAAGATTTTCGTCAAATAAGTTTTGTGCGTTCTTACTGCTTTGCAACTATTGCAGGGCACGGATTTAACGGATATTTAGAAGCAATGGATTTGCTTTTGGGAGAAAGGTAATGGATATAAGAATTACGCCGTCAAAGGCGGTAGGGGAAATTACCGCTCCCCCTTCTAAAAGTTTGGCACACCGTGCTTTAATTTTCGGTGCGTTAAGTGAAAAAAGCGTTATAAAAAATGTTGCTTTTTCAAAAGATATTGAAGCAACCTTAAACTGCCTTAAATCGTTGGGTGCAAGTGTTATCGTTAATGAAAACACCGTAACGGTAGGCGGACTCAAGTTGAAAAATATTCCCGAAAATGCAAAACTTCCCTGTTTTGAGAGCGGAAGTACTTTGCGGTTCTTTTTGCCGCTTTGTATGGCGGCGGGCAAAAAAATTACCCTTTTCGGTGCAAAACGGCTTTTTGAAAGACCGCTTACGGTTTATGAGAGAATTGCAAAAGAGCAGGGTATAGAATTTTTTAAAACCGGGGACAGCGTTACGGTTTGCGGTAATTTAAAAAGCGGGGAATATTCGGTTGCGGGCAATATTTCAAGCCAGTTTATAACCGGACTTTTAATTGCTTTGCCGCTGCTTTCGGGTAACAGCCGTTTAAAAGTGACAGGTAAATTTGAAAGTGCTTCTTATATAGATTTAACCTTGCAAACTATGGAAGAATACGGCATAAAAATAAACCGTAAGCAAAATGTGTTTGAAGTAATTGGTAATCAAAAACCGAAAAATTCAGAACTCACGGTAGAGGGCGACTGTTCCAACGCCGCATTTTTGGAAGCGTTTAATTACCTTGGCGGTAATGTCACGGTAAAGGGACTGAACCAAAACACCCTTCAAGGTGACAGGGTTTATAAAGGTATTTTTGAGGGACTTAAAAACGG
>CAMFZK010000097.1 GCA_946006915.1 uncultured Clostridia bacterium | reverse complement strand
AAACGAAGCAATTCCGTGGGCTTGGGAATATTTAACCAAAGTACTCGAAATCCCCGAAAACCTGCTTTGGCCTTCGGTCTATGAGGAAGACGACGAAGCATACGCTTTATGGCGTGATGTTATAGGCGTACCCGAAGAACGCATTGTAAGAATGGGTAAAGAGGATAATTTCTGGGAACACGGAACAGGTCCTTGCGGTCCTTGCAGTGAAATTTACTTTGACCGTGGCGAAAAATACGGTTGCGGCAGTCCCGATTGCAAACCCGGTTGTGACTGTGACCGTTATATGGAAATTTGGAACAACGTTTTTTCCCAGTTTAACAATATGGGTGACGGCACATATAAAGAACTCGAACACAAAAACATTGATACCGGTATGGGACTTGAGCGTTTGGCTTGTGTTATGCAGGGTGTTGACAATATGTTTGAAGTTGACACTATTCGCAACATTTTGGATAAAGTTTGTGCTATTTCGGGCAAGGAATACGGCAAAGACCACTCTGCCGATGTGTCAATTCGTGCCATTACCGACCATGCACGTGCCGCAACCTTTATGATAAGTGACGGTATTATCCCCTCCAACGAAGGAAGAGGATATGTTCTTCGCCGTATAATCCGCCGTGCGGTTCGCCACGGAAAACTTATTGGTATTAACCGTCCGTTCTTTATGGAACTGTGTGATAGTGTAATAAACGAAAATAAATCGGGCTACCCCGAACTTATTGAGAAAAAGGAACTTATTACAAAGGTTATTGTAAACGAAGAAGCATCCTTTAATAAAACCATCGACCAAGGTCTTTCTTTGCTTAACGAACTTACCAAAAACGGCGGTATGCTTTCGGGTGAAGATGCTTTTAAACTTTACGATACTTACGGTTTCCCCATTGATTTAACCAAAGACATTCTTACCGAAAAAGGTATGACACTTGACGAAGAAAAGTTCAAAGAATGTATGGAAGAACAACGAAACAAAGCAAGAAACGCACGTAAAGCGTCTGACGGGGAAAGTTGGAAATCTAACGACATTTCTTATGAAAACATACCCGCTACCGAATTTTTGGGATATAAAGAACAAGAGTGTGATGCCAAGGTTTTGGACATTGTCTTGGACGGCGAACACACCTTAACCGCAACAAACGGCAACAAAGCAATTTTGGTACTTGACAAAACCGTTTGTTACGCAGAAAGTGGCGGTCAGGTTGGTGACAGCGGTGTTATTTCATGTGACGGTTTTGAATTTGCGGTATCAGACGTTAAGAAAACTTCCGGCGGTGTATTTACCCACATAGGTACCGTTACAAACGGTTCGGTTTCGGTAAATGACGGCGTAAAAGTATCTTATGATGTAAGCAAACGTAACGCAATTCGCCGTAACCATACTGCGGCTCACCTTTTACAGGCAGGTTTACGCAATGTTTTAGGTACACACGTAGAGCAAGCAGGTCAGTTAGTAAACGAAAAAGCAGTCCGCTTTGACTTTACCCACTTCTCTGCCCTGACAAACGAGGAATTAAAGGCGGTTGAAAACTTTGTAAACAACGCTATTTTAAATGCACTTGCGGTTGAAAATACCGAAATGCCTATTGAAGATGCTAAAAAATTAGGCGCTATGGCATTGTTCGGTGAAAAATACGGCGAGATTGTACGTGTTGTTAACGCAAGCGGTGTTTCCATTGAATTTTGCGGCGGCACACACGTTGACAATACTTCAAAAATCGGTTTATTCCACATTAACTCCGAATCGAGCGTTGCCGCAGGTGTAAGACGAATTGAAGCGGTTACGGGTGACGGTGTTCTTTCGGTAATTGAAAATTACATTAACTTGGTAACCGAAACCGCCGAAGCGCTTAAATCCGCTAATGTAAACGATATTGCAAAGCGTTCAAATGCGGTTATGTCCGAACTTAAAGAAACCCAAAAAGCACTCGAAAAAGCCGAAGCGCAAATTTCAAACGCAAAGCTCGGCAGTATTTTGGACGGTGCGGTTACAGTAGATGGTATTCGTGTTGTGGCAAAAGAACTTAAAAACACATTACCCGAAGAACTTCGCCGTATGGGTGATACCGTTAAGGCGGACAACAGCGATGTTATTGTAGTATTTGCAAGTATTAACGGTGAAAAACTTACTTTCTGTGCCGCTTGCGGTAAAGATGCCGTACAAAAAGGCGCTCACGCAGGTAACTTGGTTCGTGAAATTGCTAAAATTACCGGCGGTAACGGCGGCGGCAAGCCGGACAGTGCAATGGCAGGCGGTAAAGACTCTGCCAAATTACAAGAAGCACTTAACGCAGTTACGGAAGTTGTTAAAAATCAGTTATCGTAAGGTGATATTATGAATGATTGTTTATTTTGTAAAATAATTAAAGGTGATATTCCAAGCACCAAAATCTACGAAGACGAATATGTCTACGCCTTTGCGGATATTGCACCCCAAGCACCCTTTCACGCCGTTATTGTTCCTAAAATTCACATTTGCTGTGCTGACGAAATTAACAGTGAAAACAGTATTTACATTGCCAAAATTTTTGAAGCAATAGCAAAAATTTCTAAAAAAGAAAATTTAGAAAACGGCTACCGTGTTGTTAATAACTGCGGAACTGACGGCGGTCAAACCGTAGGACATTTGCACTTTCACCTGCTCGCCAGAAGATACCTTGCGTGGCCTCCGGGTTGAAAAAAATTAAAGGAGTTTTAATTATGGCTGAATATTACACACTTAAAATTGCAGGACTTGAAAGAAAACTTGAAAAATTTCCCGTAAGCGATAAATTGGATATTGCCGCATTTATTATATTCGGCGATGTTGAATTAACCGTTAAAGCAAGCGAAGAATTGCTTAAAAAGGTTTCGGAATTTGATTACATAATCACCCCCGAAGCTAAAAGTATTCCGATTGCTTACGAAATGGCAAGACAAAGCGGAAAACCCTACATAGTAGCACGGAAAGGTGTAAAAGTTTATATGCGTAACCCGCTTGATGTTTCGGTTACATCTATTACAACCAAGAACGAACAACACCTGTATTTGGGTGAAAGCGAAGTTGAAATGATTAAGGGCAAACGTGTGCTTATTGTAGACGATGTTATAAGCACCGGCGAATCTATTGAAGCGGTTAGGAAGTTAGTTAAAGAAGCAGGCGCAGTTGAAACTGCCTCCTGTGCGTTTTTAGCCGAAGGCGATGCCGCCGACCGTGACGATATTGTATTCCTTGAAAAATTACCCTTGTTCTTTAAATAAACATCTATAACTTCAAAACGAGACAGAAGCCAAAAACTTCTGTCTCGTTTTTATTTTATATTAAACTATTCAAGTTCAAATGCACCGGTATAAAGCATATAGTACTGTCCTTTTTGGGAGATTAAATCTTCGTGACTGCCACGTTCGATAATTCTGCCTTTATCAAGCACCATAATAACATCGGAATTTTTTACGGTAGAAAGACGGTGAGCAATAACAAATACCGTTCTGCCCTTCATAAGTTGGTCCATACCCTTTTGAACAATTGCCTCGGTTCTTGTATCAATACTTGAAGTTGCCTCGTCCAAAATCATAACCGGCGGGTCGGCAACGGCGGCACGTGCTATTGCAATTAACTGCCTTTGTCCTTGCGAAAGGTTAGAACCGTTGTTTGAAAGCTCGGTATCATATCCGTTAGGCAGACGTGTAATAAAATCGTCTGCTCCCGCTAATTTTGCCGCATTTATACATTCCTCGTCGGTAGCGTCTAAACGTCCGTAACGGATATTATCCATAACCGTTCCCGTAAACAGGTTGGTTTCCTGCAAAACTATACCCAAAGAACGGCGTAAATCGGACTTTCTTATTTTGTTAATGTTAATACCGTCATAACGTATTTTACCGTCGGCAATATCGTAAAAACGGTTAATAAGGTTGGTAATTGTGGTTTTTCCTGCACCGGTAGCACCTACAAAAGCAACCTTTTGTCCCGGTTCTGCGTAAACGCTGACACCGTGCAACACATCTTTACCCTCTTCATAAGCAAAATCGACATCCACCATTCTAACGTCGCCCTCTAACTTGGTGTAGGTCAGCGTACCGTCATTATGCGGGTGTTTCCACGCCCAAACACCTGTGTGCTCATTAGTTTCGGTAATGTTGCCGTTCTCGTCAATTTCTGCGTTGACAAGGGTTACATATCCGTCGTCGGTTTCGGGCGGGGTATCCATTAAATCAAAAATACGGTTAGCGCCCGCAAGACCCATTACAATAGAGTTAATTTGGTTTGAAAGTTGGTTTACGTTGCC
>CAMFZK010000096.1 GCA_946006915.1 uncultured Clostridia bacterium | reverse complement strand
CCCTCACGGCGATGCCGCAATTTATGAAACAATGGTTCGTCTTTCAACAGGGTATCAGGCACTTTTGCACCCTTATGTGCTTTCAAAGGGTTCTTTCGGTAAGGCGTATTCACGTGATATGGCGTATGCCGCCTCCCGTTATACCGAAGCAAAATTAGCACCGATAGCGAGTGAACTGTTTGCGGATATTGATAAAGATACGGTTGATTTTGTGGATAACTATGACGCCACAATGAAAGAACCGGTGCTTTTCCCCGTGACATATCCTTCGGTACTTGTTAATGCAAATACAGGCATTGCGGTTGGTATGGCAAGTTCTATTTGTCCGTTTAATTTGCGTGAAGTTTGCGAAACCACAATAGCGTATATTAAGGATAACGATATAAACGTGGCGGACACTCTTTTAGCACCCGATTTTCCCATAGGCGGTAAGCTTTTATACAACCGTGCCGATATGGAAAAGATTTACGAAACGGGCAGAGGCAGTTTTAAGGTGCGCGGAGTTTGGGAATACGATAAATCCCAAAACTGTGTAGACATTACCGAAATTCCGCCTACCACCACATCGGAAGCGATTATTGAAAAGGTAATTGACCTTGTAAAGCAAAAAAAGATTACCGAAATTAACGATATCCGTGACGAAACCGACTTAAACGGTCTTAAAATTACCATTGACCTAAAACGTGGTGCGGACCACGAAAAACTAATGAAGAAAATCGTTAAAATGACCCCGCTTGAGGACAGTTTTTCCTGCAACTTTAATATTTTAATTGCGGGTTCTCCCCGTGTTTTGGGTGTTAAGGAAATTATTTCCGAATGGGTGGCATTCCGTGAAGAATGTGTAAGACGCAGGGTTTATTTCAAACTTTCAAAAGCCAAAGAAAGGTTGCACCTTTTAAAGGGACTTGAGAAAATTTTACTGGATATTGACAAAGCTATTAAAATTGTCCGTGAAACCGAAGAAGAAAGTCAGGTTGTACCAAACCTTATGATCGGCTTCGGTATTGACGAAGTTCAAGCCGAATATGTAGCTGAAATTAAACTGCGACACTTGAACCGTGAATACATTTTAAAACGCACGGCGGACATTGAAAATCTTATAAAAGAGATTGAAGAAATGGAATCGGTGCTTAATTCCCGTTCAAAACCTTTAAAAATTATTATAAAAGAACTCCAAAATGTTGCCGAAAAATACGGTATGGACCGCAAAACCGAAATTATAAGTGCCGAAAATGAGGCAGATTATACCGAAGAAAAGGAACTTGATACCTCGCCTGTAACCCTTTTCTTTACAAAGGACGGTTACTTTAAGAAAATTACTCCGCAGTCACTTCGTATGAGCGGGGAGCAGAAACTTAAAGACGGTGACGAAATTACCCAGGTTATAGAGTCGGACAATGCGGCGGAATTGCTTTTCTTTACAAATAAACAACAGGTTTACAAAACAAGGACAAGCGATTTCGGTGACTCCAAAGCAAGCATTTTGGGTGAATATGTTGCAAGTAAACTTGAATACGAAGATGCCGAAAGTTCACTTTATATGGTAGAAACCCACGATTATTCAGGGTATATGGTGTTTGTGTTTGACAACGGCAGAATTTCCCGTGTTCCGCTTTCTTCTTATATGACCAAAACCAACCGCAAAAAACTTATTAAAGCATATTCTGAAAAGTTTACCTTACACACAATTCTTTATGTTAAGGAAGATACCGATATACTGTTAGAATCCTCTAACGGCAGAATGTTAATTGTAAACACTGCCTCTATCCCTGCAAAAACCACAAAGGATAACGGCGGTATTGCGGTTATGACACAAAAAAGGGGACAGCGAATTTCCGGCGTTTATGTTTATCAAAGCGGAACGCTCGAAAGCGAACACCGTTACCGCACTAAAAATCTTCCCGCCGCAGGAACAAAAAAGCCGATAGGCGAAGCACAGCAAGAAAAACTTGAATTATAATATATAATGTGTTAAAATTAAAAACCGCCCGATAATTTTTATCAGGCGGTGTCGGTACTGTTAATGCAAACGCTTTACTTTTACCGACAAGGTTAATATATGTCTTTATTTTAAAAATATAAAAAGAACTTTTTTCCAATAGGATGTGGTTAAAAATGGCAAAAGAATTGGCCAAACAATACTGCCCGAAAGACGTTGAAGAACGCATTTACAAACAATGGCTTGACGGTAAATACTTTCACGCAAAATGCGAACAGGGTAAACCAACCTACACAATCGTAATTCCGCCGCCGAACATCACAGGTCAACTTCATATGGGACACGCTCTTGACAATACACTTCAGGATATTTTAATCCGTTTCAAGCGTATGCAAGGGTTTGATACCTTGTGGTTGCCGGGTACCGACCATGCCTCTATTGCTACCGAAGCCAAAATCGTTGAAAAAATGCGTGAGGAAGGTATCACAAAAGAAGATATCGGCCGTGACGGTTTTTTGGAACGTGCTTGGGATTGGAAAAAGCAGTACGGCGGAAGAATTATTGAACAGTTAAAGAAAATGGGTTCTTCCTGCGACTGGGACCGTGAACGCTTTACCCTTGACGAGGGTTGCAGTGAGGCGGTAAAGGAAGTTTTTGTAAAACTTTACGAAAAAGGACTTATTTACAGGGGCGAACGCATTATCAACTGGTGTCCGCACTGTAAAACTTCTATTTCGGACGCCGAAGTTGAGTACCAAGAACAGGCAGGTCATTTTTGGCATTTGCGTTACCCGTTTGCGGACGGCAGCGGTTATTTGGAACTTGCCACAACCCGTCCCGAAACTCTTTTGGGCGATACCGCAGTTGCAGTAAACCCCAATGACGAAAGGTATAAAGATATCATAGGTAAAACTTTAATTTTGCCTTTGGTTCACCGTGAAATTCCGATAATTGCGGACGATTACGTAGAGGTTGATTTCGGAACAGGTGTTGTAAAAATCACCCCCGCACACGACCCTAATGACTTTGAAGTAGGTCTTCGCCATAATTTGCCGGTAATAAATGTTATGACCGACGATGCAAAAATCGTTGACGATTATCCGAAATATGCGGGTATGGACAGATACGAAGCCAGAAAAGCAATAGTTGCCGATTTAGAAGCAGAGGGTGCTTTGGTTCGCATTGAAGATTACACCCATAATGTAGGTACTTGCTACCGTTGTTCTTCAACCGTTGAACCCCGTGTTTCCAAACAATGGTTTGTTAAAATGAAACCGCTGGCAATACCGGCTATTGAAGCAGTTAAAAACGGCGAAACTAAGTTTGTACCTCAACGTTTTGAAAAGGTATACTTCCATTGGCTTGAAAATATCAGGGATTGGTGCATTTCCCGTCAACTCTGGTGGGGACACAGAATCCCCGCTTGGTACTGTGCGGACTGCGGTGAAATTACCGTTTCCAAAACCAATGTTCACGAATGTAAGCATTGCGGAAGTAAAAATATAACCCAGGATCCGGACACTTTGGATACTTGGTTCTCCTCCGCTTTGTGGCCTTTCTCTACTTTGGGTTGGCCTAACGAAACCGAAGATTTTAAACATTACTATCCCACCAACACCTTGGTAACAGGTTACGATATTATTCCTTTCTGGGTAATGCGTATGATGTTCTCGGGTATAGAACAAACCGGTCAAGTTCCGTTTAATACGGTTTTAATTCACGGTCTTGTACGTGACTCACAGGGCAGAAAAATGTCTAAATCATTAGGCAACGGTGTAGACCCGCTTGAAGTTATTGAAACCTACGGTGCGGATGCTTTGCGTTTCTCGCTTGCTACGGGTAACAGCCCCGGAAACGATATGCGCTATATCCCCGAAAGGGTGGAGGCAAGCCGCAATTTTGCCAACAAAATTTGGAACGCCGCAAGATTTATTTTAATGAATCTTGAAACCGATACCGAAATCCCGCTTGATTTTACCACTTTGGCACTTGAAGATAAGTGGATTTTAACAAAATACAACGCATTGGTATTAGAAGTAACCGAAAATCTTGAAAAGTTTGAATTAGGTCTTGCCGTTCAAAAACTTTACGATTTTATTTGGGACGTATTTTGCGATTGGTACATTGAAATTTGCAAATCCCGCTTAAACGGACAGGATATAAAAGCAAAAGACACCGCAAGAAGTGTTTTAGTGTATGTATTTACAAACACCTTAAAACTTTTGCACCCCTTTATGCCGTTTATTACCGAAGAAGTTTGGCAGTCTATGCCTCATTCGGGCGAAAGCATTATGATTTCCGAATGGCCGAAATTCTCAAAAGAACTTGAATTTGCGGCAGAAGAAACCGAATTTGAAAAAATTATGGCGGTAATCCGTGCAATCCGTAACCGCAGGGCAGAAATGAATGTTCCGCCCTCTAAAAAGGCAAAGGTTTGTATTGTAACGGC
>CAMFZK010000095.1 GCA_946006915.1 uncultured Clostridia bacterium | reverse complement strand
AACTCGGCGGCACTTCTTTTAGACCCGGAAAAGCATTTGTCACTCACCCGTGCGGGAATTTTGCTTTACGGACTTTCCCCGTCCCACGATATGGATATTAAAGAGGACTTTTTGCCGGTTATGACCGTAAAATCGGTTGTATCTATGGTAAAAGAAATAGAAAAGGGGGACACCGTAAGTTACGGAAGAACCTTTAAAGCGGACAGAAAAATGAAAATTGCCACCGTTACGGCAGGGTATGCAGACGGATATCCCCGCCTTTTATCCGGCAAAGGGTATGTGCTTATAGGCGGTAAAAAAGCCGATATTATAGGCAGAATTTGTATGGATCAAATGTCGGTCGATGTTACCGATATTCCTGACGTTAAAATGGGCGACGAGGTTATACTTTTCGGCAAGGACTTGCCTGTGGACAGCTTGGCGGATATTTGCGGTACAATTAACTATGAAATTATTTGCGGTATTTCACCCAGAGTACCGCGTGTTATAAAGAGTTAGAATTATGAAAAAATATGTATTAAGCATTGACGAAGGCACAACCAGCGCAAGGGCAATTTTGTTTGATAAAGACGCAAAACCGATATCGGTAGCACAACACGAATTTACCCAAATTTACCCTAAACCGTCTTATGTTGAACACAACCCGATGGAGATTTATTCGGCACAGGTTTGTGCTTTAACCGAATGTATTACAAGGGTGGGTGTCAACCCTAAAGAAATTGCAACAGTAGGTATTACCAACCAGCGTGAAACGGTTATTGTTTGGGACAAAACAACCGGCGAACCGATTTATAACGCCATTGTTTGGCAATGCAGACGTACTGCGGATATTTGCGAGGATTTGAAAAGCCGTGGCTTGGAAGAATATATATCCAAAACCACCGGTCTTAAAATTGACGCTTATTTCAGCGCTACCAAAATTAAATGGATTTTGGACAATGTTAAAGATGCCAGACAAAAAGCCGAAAAGGGGCAACTGCTTTTCGGCACGGTGGATACTTGGCTTATTTGGAAACTGTCGGGCGGGAAAATACATATTACCGATTATACCAACGCCTCCAGAACTATGCTTTTTGATATTCATAATCTTTGTTGGGATGATAAGTTGCTCCAAATTTTCAGTATACCTAAAAGTATGTTACCCACCGTTAAATCAAGCAGTGAGATATACGGCGAAATAAATATTTTGGGTGAAAATATCCCCGTTTCGGGTATTGCGGGCGACCAACAAGCCGCTCTTTTCGGTCAAAGATGTTTTGCTGAGGGTGATATTAAAAACACCTACGGAACGGGTTGCTTTTTGCTTATGAACACCGGACGGACCGCATATAAAAGCGATAACGGACTGTTAACCACCGTTGCCGCCTCCTTTAACGGTAACATAAACTATGCGTTAGAGGGTAGTGTTTTTGTAGGCGGTGCGGTTATACAGTGGTTGCGTGACGAATTAGGGTTAATCGCCAATTCCGCACAGAGCGAAGAATGTGCCACGGCGGTAGAAAACAACGGCGGAGTTTATATTGTTCCTGCCTTTACGGGACTTGGCGCACCCTATTGGGATATGTATGCCAAGGGTACTGTTTGCGGTCTTACGAGGGGCAGTAACAAAAACCACCTTGTCCGTGCGGCGCTGGAGTCTATTGCTTACCAAACCAACGACCTTTTAAACGCTTTATCGGCAGATACCGGCATAACTCCAAAATCGGTTTTGGCAGACGGCGGTGCGGCAAACAACCGCTTTTTAATGCAGTTTCAAGCCGATATTTCGTCTACCGAAATAATTTGTCCTATTTCCAGCGAGGCCACCGCCTTGGGAGCGGCATTTTTATCGGGACTTGCGGTTGGTTTTTGGAAGGATATAAATGAAATTAAAAACATTAAAATAGAACACCGTTCATTTACCCCGTCAATTAACCCCATTGAAAAACAAAAACTATTAAACGGTTGGAAAAAAGCCGTTTATGCTTCTAAAATCTTTTGTGGAGAGTGAGTTATGGAATACGAAATAAGAGCATTAGCAGTACCGAGTACCGACAATATTCACACCCTGCAAGGTAAAATTTTTATACCAAAGGGCGAAATCAAGGGGCTTTTTCATATTGTTCACGGTATGACCGAATATATAGACCGTTTCGACCGTATTATGTCTTTCTTTGCCGAAAACGGCTATGTCTGTTTCGGGTTTGACAATTTAGGTCACGGCAAAACCGTAAAAGACCAAAGCGAACTTGGGTTTATTGCTCACAACAACGGTTGGAAATACCTTGTGAACGACGTTATTGCCTTTTCGGACACCGTAACCCAAATGTGCCCCGATTTGCCTATGTTTTTAATGGGACACTCTATGGGTTCGTTTATTTCACGGCTAGTTTGCGAAAATTACCCGAAAAATTACAAAAAACTGGTAGTTTGCGGAACTGCAGGACCCAACCCGCTTTCAAAATTCGGAATTATGTATGCAACATTTAAAAAGGTCATACACGGCGAAAAATACATTTCAAAAACCGTATATAACCTTGCTTTCGGCAAATATAACAAAGGGTTTGAGGGGCTTTCAAGTTATGACTGGCTTACAAAAGACCGTGAAGTTATAGGCAAATATGAAAACGATAAACTTTGCAACTTTAAATTTACCCTTTCCGCAATGGTGGATTTAATGAAACTTTTATCCCTTTGCAACCGAAAAGATTGGTTTAAAAATATAAGTTCCGATTTACCCGTTTTTTTAATTTCGGGCGATAAAGACCCCGTAGGCAACTACGGCAAAGGGGTTAAAAGGGTGTATGAACTTCTTAAAGCAAACGGCAAAAATGTAAAATTAAAACTTTATCCCGACTGCCGCCACGAAATACATAACGATACCTGCAAAGACGAAATGTTTAGCGACATTTTAAACTTCCTTAATGAGGGTTAGAATTAAAAATCGGAAGTTGCAGATGTAAAGAATGGGAAAAAATCTTGCGAACATCATCACCTGTTGCCGACTTTATATTTGTAGCAGCCGCACTCATTAAAGTGTTGCCTAAAATAGAAATTCCGCTTTGGCTTTTGATATGGATTTGTGTGATTGCCGTTATAAAAATAATAAACCTAATATCGGGTTTTTATATTAAGAAACGACTTGTAGTTGCGCATACGGTTATGAACAAAATCACCGGAGCATTGCTTTTTATACTTACCTTTACCGTAATAATTATTGAACTTAAGTACACCGCTGTAGCCGTTTGCTCTATAGCAACCTTTTCAGCCATTCAAGAAGGGCACTATATCAGAGCAGGAAAAGAAGTACGAATTTAATAACAGCAAACTGTAATTTACCTTTTAATTTCCACCAATGTGCAAAGGACATCTTCCTTATAAATACCGACGGTATAGCCACCGTCGGTATTTGCTCTTTTTACCGTTACCGTGTCTTTATACATAAGCGGTTTTTTATACAAAATACGAAAACCGCTTATAAATTCCCCGCTTTGTTCCAGCATATCCAGCGCATAATCAAAATAAACCGTATTATGCACGTGGTCGTTAAAATCAATATCGGTAATTCTGACCGCCAAGGGTTTTTCGCAGTCATAAACTGCGGGTTCTTTAAGTTTTGCAAACCGGAATTTATGTTGCAACTCGGGTTCGGGGTTATAATTTCCCATCATTTCGGGGGTTATTCTTACAAGTTTTCCGTTTTGCAAATCTTCGTACACAAGCCGTTCACAAGCGTGAATAAACACATTACCTTGCTCATCTTTAATTTCAAATTCACGGCTTGTAATAATTTCCGGCTTTTTAAATACTGCCCAAGTTTCCACCAAAAGTTTTTGGCTGCTTTTTGGCAGTCGGTTAATTTCTACATTCCATTCAACCAATATCCAGGTATACCCGTTTAAACGGCATTCTAAAATATCGTTTCCCGCAAAGGTGGAATGTTTTGCACCTGCGTCTTCCAAAATACCTATGATACTTTTTACGCTTAAATTTCCGTTTTTATCGTATTCGCTTATTCTGGGTTCGTAAATCTTTGAGAATTTCATTTTATTACCTCCGTTTTAAACTCTTTAATACCGCACACCGAAATAAAATATTCTTTATATCTAAAGGTAGTTATATCCTCCGGCAAACTAAAAACATCAAAACTGTCAAGTCCGCCCCTTAACCCTGTACCCTTATACTTTAAATATGCTTCCTTTTTGGTCCAAATTTCAAAAAATCGGTGTTCGCTGTCCTTTTCCGTAATGTAATTATACTCGTTTTCGCAAAACCGCTTTGCTACCCGTAAATCGGCTTTTCTAAATCTTTCAATATCCACCCCAACGGGAGTTTCGGCTATTGCCAGTATTTTCAAATCTCCCGAATGGGATATATTAAAATGGATATCCGTTTCCTGTAAATACGGTTTACCGCTGTCTCTTATACACATCTCCGAGCCCACGAGACGTAGAGGAATCT
>CAMFZK010000094.1 GCA_946006915.1 uncultured Clostridia bacterium | reverse complement strand
AAATTCTATATGATAGTTTGAATATTCAAAAGCATATACCCTGTTTTTATCGTTATGGTAGTGCGGTCTTGGGTCGCTTTTCAGTATTTCGGTAATACTTAAAAGGTCATTTTGCGGTAAATTTTCCGATATATCGGTCGGTATAAAAACTTCTAAATCATTGCAAAAAACATCTTCCGAAAAACCGCCGACGGCGTCAAAATGGCAGTCGGTATACGGTATATAGGGTTTAATGTCATAAATCGGGGTATTATTCATTAAATCAGCACCCGAAACTTCAATAACCGTTCCGTTTTCACCGTCGTCATAGATTTTTTCAATTCTTACGCTTGAAAGTCCCAAACGGTTGGGACGGTAGGGTGAACGGGTTGCAAACACCCCCACCCTTTTATTACCGCCAAGCCGAGGCGGACGGACGGTAGGAGACCAATCATTGTTCTTATTCTCCGAAAATTCCCAAATAATCCATAAATGGGTAAAATCCTCCAGTCCCCTTAAAGCGGAAGAATCCCTGTATTTTTCTTCAAAAACAATCTTACCTGCGGTTTTAACCAGTCCGCTTTGACGTGGAATACCGAACTTGCCCCTAAAATCGGTTTTAATTGTTGCAATTTTGTTTATTTCCATAAACCCACCGTTAGGTTAAGTAGTTTTTTAAATGATTTATAGGAAGTCCCACTACATTATTATAATCGCCGTTAATTTCTTTCACAAAAACCATAGCAAGGCCTTGAATACCGTAACTTCCTGCTTTATCATAGGGTTCATCGGTGTCCAAATACTGCTCTACATCATCTTTATCGAGTATGTGGAAGGTAACTTCGGTTGTAACCGAAAAACTTTTTGTTACACCGTTTTTTACAACCGCACAACCCGTAATTACTTTATGTGTTTTACCCGAAAGAGCGTTTAACATACGTTTGGCATCTTTTCGGTCTTTTGGCTTTCCTAAAATTTCATCACCCAAAATTACCGAAGTATCCGCTCCCACTACTATGTCTTCGGGATAATTTTTTGCAATATCTTCTGCCTTGATTTTTGCCAAATATTCGGGTTGTTTTTCGGCTTGCAAACCGTCGGGCACGGTTTCGGGTATACCGGACGGGCAAATTTCAAATTCGTCCACAATTTTTGAAAAAAGTTCTTTTCTTCTCGGCGAAGCCGATGCTAAAATATATTTCATAAAACCACCTTAAATTCCCGCCATAAAGGAGGGAAAATTTTCACTGTTTAACTTCTTTATATGTTCGTTATATTCGCTTACGGCAATACTTGAGTGTGTTAAATATACCGTAATAAAAAGCGGAATAGTGTATATTAACGGAATAAACAAAAAGGACAATAAAACCCAACCCAACATACTGAATAACAAATAGATAAAATCCAGTACCGTATTTTTTGAAATCACTACCGACATATGCACCGCTTCGTTTACGTCCATTTCCTCGTCTGCCGCTAAAAGCATAGGTGACAAATAGTACTTAAGCATTAGAAAAACCGTACCAATTAGTGCAATAGATTTTAAAAATACCGCAATATTGGATAAATTTGCGCTCCAAAGCGGAATTGTAAAACCTAAAAATTCGTAAACTTTTGCGCTGGAAATAACCGTTACCGCAAAATAAGGAATATGCATTAAAACGCCGTAAAACACGGTTTTAAGTGTTAAATAGGCGATCAATTTTAACACTCTTAAATAATTTTGCTTGCTTGTAAAAGTGTAAAATACTGTGAGCGGAGAATCCGAAACACCGCAGAGCATACGCCAAAAATATCTTAAACCGCCGAAAAGCACCGGCGCAAACATAAAAAAGTTTAAAAGGTAAAATATTACATTTGTTAAAACATTACCGCCAACCCAGAAAAGTGATGCGGCAATATTGTAATTTATTAAATAACAAAACAGTATTACCGCCGAAACAATAACCGCCTTAACACAGTTGTTTTTAAGTGACTCTTTAGCGGTTTTTTTAATTGCGGAACTTGCTACTGTCATAAACATTCCCCCATTTTTATACCATTATATAATGTGTATTACAGCAATTGATTAAAGAATTGTTAACTTTGCAAACCCCGCCATAATTTTTTTAGTACCTACGGTGTCAAAAGCAATTTCAAGCAAGGTATCGTTACCCATCGGTGTAACCGAAAGAATCATACCCTCGCCGAAAGTTTTGTGTAAAACCTTTTGACCTATACCGTAACTTACAGACGGCGCTGTGGGTTTTGCTTTTGTAACAAACGAAGAAGTTGCCGACTTTTTAGAAGGTGTAAAACTGCTTGCAAAGGTTCTGACTTCGGCTTGTTTCGGAACAATACCGGAACTTTCGCAGAGTTCTAACGGTATTTCCCTTAAAAAGCGGGACGGCATATTACGTGTAGTACTGCCAAAAAGCATACGGCTTTGGGTATTTGTAACGGTTAGTTTTTTCTTGGCACGGGTAATTGCAACATAAGCCAAACGGCGTTCTTCCTCTATTTCCGCCTGTCCGCCGTAAATTGACTGATTTCCCGGGAAAATACCCTCTTCCATACCTACCAAATAGACATTGTTAAACTCAAGCCCTTTAGCCGAATGGATTGTCATTAAAACAACACGGTCGCTTTCGCCGTCAAGCGAATCAATATCGTTAATAAGGGCAATTTCTTCCAAAAAGTTTGAAAGCGTAGGAGTATCGTTTTCAAGTTCGTACTGCGTAATGTTAGACGCTAATTCCTTAACGTTTTGCAGGCGTTCAAGTCCCTCTTCGCCTTCATTTTCCAGCATAGATTTATAACCCGTAAGTTCCAAAACCTTTTCAAAAAGTTCGGTTATTGAAACTTCTTCGGCAATATCGCAAAGTTCATCAATAATACCGCAAAAGCTTTTTATTTTAATTTGAGCACGTGAAAGGGCGGCAAATTCGTCCGCACGTTTTAATACATCATAAATAGAAACGCCCAATTCCCCCGCAATTTCAGCGGCGTGGTTTACGGTTGTATCTCCTATGGAACGCTTTGGCTCGTTAATAATTCTTTTAAGCCGTATATCGTCTTTAGTGTTGTTAATTAAATGCAAATATGCCAAAACGTCCTTAATTTCTTTGCGGTCATAGAACCTTGTACCGCCTATGATTTTATAAGCAATACCGCTTCTTGCAAAAACATTTTCCATTGCGTTAGACTGTGCGTTCATTCGGTAAAGCACCGCATTGTCGGAAAATTTTCCGCCGTTTTTAACGTAATCCAAGATACCTTCGGCTACAAATCTTGCCTCATCACGTTCGTCGTATGCGGTATGCAGGGCAATTTTTTCACCTTCGCCGTTATCGGTCCAAAGGGTTTTGCCTTTTCTTCCCTTGTTATTGCTTATAACCTTGTTTGCAGCATTAAGAATATTAGAGGTCGAACGGTAGTTTTGCTCAAGCCGTATTGTTTTAGCGCCTTTGTACTCGTCCTCAAAATTTAAGATATTCTCAATAGTAGCACCGCGGAAACGGTAGATACTTTGGTCATCGTCCCCCACAACGCAAATATTGTTTCTGCCCCCGGCAAGTAAACTTACAAGCACATACTGTGCATAGTTAGTGTCCTGATATTCGTCCACACAAACATAACGGAACTTGTTTTGGTAATATTCCAAAACGTCTGAATTGCGTTCTAACAAACGAACGGTGTTTACAATCATATCGTCAAAGTCCATAGCGTCGGCGTTTAAAAGCCGTGTTTGGTAAAGTTTATAAAGTTGCGCTACGGTTTTTTTGCGGTAGTCCATGCCTGCCTGTGCCAGATATTCTTCCGGTGTTATAAGTTTATCTTTCAAAGAAGAAATTTCCGCCAAAACATACTTATGCGGTACAAACTTATCGTCAATATCGTTTTGCTTCATTATTTCTTTCATAAGCCGACGTTGGTCGTCGGTATCGTAAATGGTAAAATGTGAAGAAAAACCCAAAAGTTCCGCATTACGGCGAAGTATTTTACCGCAAACCGAATGGAAAGTACCTGCCCAAATATCGTTAGCATCTTCCCCTAATTTTGCGGCAATACGCTCTTTAAGTTCGCTTGCGGCTTTGTTTGTAAAGGTAATTGCAAGTATATTCCAGGGTTTAACTTCGTTTACACCGAAAATTCCGTTAGGTACATAATCGGTAACACCGTTTAAAAAATCTTCCCCCGCTTTAATATCACTTTCGGTAACATTCGGCACAAAGGTGCTGTTATAGCCGTTGCCGAACTTAACAAGATTAAGAATACGGTTTACAAGTACGGTTGTTTTACCGCTGCCCGCACCCGCAAGCACCAAAACAGGTCCTTCAACCGTTGTTACCGCTTCAAACTGGCGGTCATTCATTCTACCGAAATATTTCTTTATTACTTCACGTCTTAAATTTAAAAAATCCATTATTATAACTCCAAAAAATTCTTACTACAATATAATACTATTTAAGCCGTTAAAAGTCAAACCAATGT
>CAMFZK010000093.1 GCA_946006915.1 uncultured Clostridia bacterium | reverse complement strand
ATATGCTTATGACCGCCAACAACCACGCTTACGATACGGGACTTTACGGTCTTAAGAGAACGGCTCAGGTTTTAAAGGAAAAGGAAATTTCCTACACCGGCACAAGAGAAACCGAAAGCGAGCCTAAATATGCCGTTAAAGTGGCTAACAACATTAAAATAGGTGTTGCCAACTTTTCCTACGAAACACCGGGTGAGGACGAAAACCGCAAATACCTTAACGGCGGTGCAATAAGCACAGATGCCAACGGACTTATAAACACCTTTTCTTACCAAAGAATAGATAAGTTTTACACCGAAGCCAAAAGTATCATAGACGGTATGAAAAAAGACGGTGCGGAATTTATAACCTTTTATCTGCACTGGGGCGAAGAATACAAACTTACCGCCAACACTTGGCAAAAATCCATTGCACAGCAACTTTCAAATATGGGAGTTAATATGATAATCGGCGGTCACCCGCACGTGGTAGAGCCAATGGAGTTAATTCATTCGGAAGACGGTCAAAATACCACCGTTTGCATATATTCGCTTGGTAATGCCGTTTCTAACCAACGCCGTGAACTTATCAGCAATTCCCCGAAAGGTCATACCGAAGACGGTGCGATGTTCAGTTATAAACTTAAAAAGTCAAAAGACGGCAAGGTTTCGCTTGTTGATGTTGACGTTATTCCCACTTGGGTAAACAAATACCAAAACGGCGGTTATAAATATACAATATATCCTATTGAAAACTTAAAAACCGCTACCGAAAAATACCCGAATATTGCTTCAAAATTAACCGAATCTTATGAGCGTACAAAGGCAATTGTTGCAACCGGTCTTACCGAATGTCAAAACGCTTTGGGATGCGAGAAAACATTCGAATAAAACCAAATATTATGTCAAACCGACAATAAAAGGTTCTATTCCTAATGTTGGGGTTTCAAGACTTATCGCCTCCCTCTGACGAGGGAGGTGGCGCGGCTTTGCCGTGACGGAGGGAGAGAAAGAATAAAGTTATATATGTACTTTGGCTTTTCTCTCCCTCAGTCTCGCTTTGCTCGACAGCTCCCTCGTCAGAGGGAGCCAATCCACACCCCAACATTTACAAAAGAACCCAATAAAACAAGATACCGATAAAATAACGGTGTAACCGAAAACCTTGGTTACACCGTTTATTTTATTCAAAAAAATCTTTTACTTTATCCATAAAACTTTTGCGTTTATTGTAGTTCTTATCGTCCATAACATCGTCAAACTCTTTAAGTTTTTCTTTTTGTGATTTGGTTAAGTTTTTAGGAACTTCTACCGCAATTTTAACATATTGGTCGCCCCTGCCCGAATAACGCAAACGCTGAATACCCTTACCTTTAAGTTTAAATTCATCACCCGGTTGTGTACCCTCGTGAATTGTGAATTTAACCTTGCCGTCAAGAGTGGGAACGGTAATTTCCGCACCTAAAGCCGCTTGGGTAAAGGTAATGGGAATTTCACAATGAACGTCATATCCGTTACGTTCAAAAATCGGGTGAGGACGTACATTAACATTTATTCTAAGGTCGCCGTTCGGTCCGCCGTTTACACCGCTGTCCCCCGCACCGCGCAAACTGATGACCTGACCGTCATCAATACCTGCGGGAATATCTACCGTTTGTTCTATTGTATGGCGTATTCTGCCTTTACCTTTACATACATCGCAAGGGTTTTCAATAATTTTACCGCTGCCGTGACATTGGTTACAAACCTGTTGGGTTTGCATTACTCCAAAAGGTGTACGCTGGGTTGCGGTAACATGACCTGTACCGTGACAAACAGGACAGGTTTTAGGGCTTGTTCCCTTTTTAGCACCGCTTCCGCCGCATTCGGTACAGTTATCTATTTTAGTTACCTTAACGGTTTTCTTGCAACCCTTTGCCGCTTCTTCAAAAGAAATTGTAACCGAAGTTTCGGTATCGTTACCACGTCTCGGAGCGTTAGGATTAGCACGGCGTGAACCGCCGAAACCGCCGCCGAAAATAGAACCGAAAATATCACCCAAATCGCCGAAGTCGCCGGTAAATCCGCCGCCGAAACCGCCACCGCCGTAGCCGCCGCCCGCACCGAAGTTAGGGTCTACACCCGCATGGCCGAACTGGTCATATCTTGCCCTTTTTTCTTTGTCGGACAAAACTTCGTATGCTTCGTTTACCTCTTTAAAAGACTTTTCTGCCTCAGCGTCACCCGGGTGCAGGTCGGGGTGGTATTTTTTTGCCGCTTTTCTGTATGCTTTTTTAAGGTCTTCATCGGAAACAGATCTATCTACTCCCAATACCTCGTAATAATCTCTCTTATCAGCCACTGAAAATTAACTCCTAAACTTTATGTAGGTGCTGTAAATTCCTTTACAGCACCTTTTTTCGGAATAAGGAAATTGTTTATTCCCTTAATTATTTGTTGTCGTCTGCGTCGGTATAATCTGCCTCGTAAACGTTAGGATCAGCATTTTGTGCATCACCGGTGGGAGCAGATTCAGCACCTTGAGGATTTGCTGCTTTGTAAATCTTCTCGCTTATTGCGAAAATTTCCTTTTGCAACTCTTCCATTTTTGCCTTAATTGCGTCTAAATCTTCGCCCTTTAATGCTTCTTTAAGTGCTTCTTTGGCGGTTTCGATTTTACCTTTTTCTTCTTCGGTTATCTTGTCGCCCAAGTCGGTAATGGTTTTTTCGGTTTGGTAAACCATTTGGTCGGCATTGTTGCGAACGTCAACTGCTTCACGGCGTTTTTTATCTTCGGCAGCATATTCTTCTGCTTCTTTTACTGCCTTGTCAATATCTTCTTTAGACATATTGGTGTTAGAAGTAATTGTAATATTGTTTTCTTTGCCTGTTCCAAGGTCTTTAGCCGAAACGTGAACAATACCGTTAGCATCAATATCAAAGGTTACTTCAATTTGCGGAACACCACGGGGAGCGGCTGCAATACCGTCAAGGTGGAATACACCAAGGGTTTTATTGTCTTTCGCAAATTCACGTTCACCCTGCAATACGTGTACTTCAACCGAGGTTTGACCGTCTGCCGCAGTAGAGAAAATTTGGCTCTTTTTAGCAGGAATTGTTGTGTTACGGTCGATAACTTTTGTAGAAATACCGCCCATAGTTTCAATACCTAATGACAAAGGTGTAACGTCAAGAAGCAACAAACCTTTAACATCGCCGCCAAGCACGCCTGCCTGTAAAGATGCACCGATTGCTACACATTCGTCGGGGTTGATACCCTTGAAAGGTTCTTTACCCATAAAGTTTTTAACTGCCTCTTGAACAGCGGGGATTCTTGAAGAACCGCCAACCATAAGCACCTTGTTAATATCGCTCTTATTAAGACCGGAGTCCGAAAGTGCCTGACGAACGGGAGCCATTGTGGCTTCTACCAAATCTGCGGTAAGTTCGTTGAATTTTGCACGGGTTAAGGTTGTTTCAAAGTGTTTAGGACCGGTTGAATCGGCTGTGATAAAGGGAAGATTTATGTCGGTAGAAGTCATACCGGAAAGGTCGATTTTTGCCTTTTCAGCGGCTTCTTTAACACGTTGCATAGCCATTTTATCGCCCGAAAGGTCAATTCCCTGTTCAGCTTTAAAGGTGGCTACAATGTAGTCCATAACACGTTTATCAAAGTCGTCACCGCCGAGACGGTTGTTACCTGCGGTTGCCAAAACTTCCTGCACACCGTCGCCCATTTCGATAATAGACACGTCGAAAGTACCACCGCCGAGGTCATAAACCATTACCTTTTGGTCGTCTTCCTTATCAATACTGTAAGCCAATGCGGCTGCGGTTGGCTCGTTGATAATTCTCTTAACATCAAGACCTGCTATTTTACCTGCGTCTTTGGTTGCCTGACGTTGAGCATCTGTAAAGTAAGCCGGAACGGTAATAACTGCTTCGGTTACGGTTGTTCCCAAATAACTTTCGGCATCGGATTTAAGTTTTTGCAAAATGATTGCCGAAATTTCTTGAGGGGTGTATTTTTTACCATCAATTTCAACTGTGTTGGCAGTACCCATATCACGTTTAATAGAACTTATGGTTCTGTCCGGATTGGTGATTGCCTGACGTTTTGCAACTTGACCTACCATTCTTTCGCCTGTTTTAGAAAATGCAACAACTGAAGGTGTGGTTCTTCCGCCTTCGGCATTAGCAATTACAACCGGCTCGCCGCCTTCCATAACTGCTACGCAAGAGTTTGTTGTACCTAAGTCAATACCAATAATTTTTCCCATAATAATTACTCCTTAAATATAATAAATGTTTTAGTTAGCAACTTTAACCATAGCGGCACGTATAACCGTATCGCCGATTTTATAACCCTTCTGCAAAACTTCGGCAATCACATTTTCTGCAAGGTTTTCATCCTCTATGTGCATTACCGCTTCGTGAAGTTCGGGGTTAAATGTATCACCTGCAGACGCTATTTCCACAATACCCAAATTAGCTGCAATACCTTGGAACTGCTTTACAA
>CAMFZK010000092.1 GCA_946006915.1 uncultured Clostridia bacterium | reverse complement strand
ATTGTTTTTTTGCAATTTAGTTACTCCTTAAAACATATTCAATCTATTATACTATATATTTTTGTATATTGCAAGCAAAAAGCCCGACAAATCGCAGGGATTTGTTGGGCTAATTTAATTACTGCACAGAATTATTTGAGCCGATTTTTAGTTTTGCGGAATAATACTTTCCGTTTCGGTAAATTTTCACGGTTATTTCTTCACCCGGTTTAACCTTTTCAAATAACTCGTTAAACTGCTTATAGTCTTCTACCACCGTACCGTTAAATTCGGTTATAATATCGCCTTTTCTAATGCCGGTTTGGTAAGCGGGGCTACCGTCTGCCACGGTTAAAATTACCGCTCCTTTAGGATAGCCGTAAAGCATTAGCATTTGTGCGGTATATTTTTCGCTTAACGTAACGCCGATATAGGGTTCGGGTGAATTTTCTTTTTCAATTATTTTATTGCAAATTTCCACCACAGTGTTAGAGGGGATTGCAAAACCCATTCCCTCAAATTCTTCCGAAACGATTTTAGCACTGTTAATACCCACAAGTTTGCCTGAAGTATTAACCAAAGCACCGCCCGAATTACCGGGATTTATTGCGGCATCGGTTTGAATTAGCGGAATTTCGGAATCACTTGACATAATACGGTTAAGTCCGCTTATAACGCCGTAGGTTACGCTGTCCATAAACTCAAGACCGCCGGGATTGCCGACAGTTATTACATATTGACCTACTTTAAGGTCAGAAGAATCGGCAATTTCTATTGGGGTAAGTCCCGTGGCGTTAATTTTCACAACCGCAAGGTCGGAAGAAATATTGTAACCCACTACGCTTGCCTCGTAACTTTTTGCGTCTTTATCGTTATCCAAAAATACCTCAATTTTAGAGGAAGAATTACCGATAGCGTCGGATATTACGTGGTAGTTGGTTATTATATAACCGTCCTGTTTATAAACAACACCGCTACCCTCTCCGCTTGACTGCTGGTTGCCGAAAAAGGACGCAACCGAAGTGGTGGTTCTAATCCCAATAACGCTTGGGGTTACTTTAGTGGCAACTGCCTCCACAACAGAGGTTGTCTCTTCATCTACATTTATGTTTACGTTGTTTCCCTGCAAAATTGGTTGTTGCAAATTGCTTGCGGTATTATTATTCCCCAAAAACATAAAAACCGAAGCGGCACTTGCGGCACCGATTACTGCCGACAAAATACAGGAAATAATTACAACCGAAGCACCGTATTTTTTGCTTTTTTTCGGCGGGGTGTAGTTATAATATTCGCCCGAGCCGTTATAGTTATTACTGTTAAAATCCTGCATAAACTGCCTCCCTTAAAATACTAAACAAATAATACAATGATATTATTTCCTTTTTTGCAAAGTTTTGTTAACAAACCGTAAATTTTAAATGATTTCTAAAGGAAGAAAATTTTAAAAAAACTATTTTGCAAGGTATATAAGCAATACCGAAATATCGGCAGGGCTAACACCCGAAATTCTTGATGCTTGACCGATATTAGAGGGTCTTATTTTGTTTAATTTTTCAATTGCTTCAAGGCGTAAACCGTAAACATTGTTATAATCAATATCACTTGGAATATATTTATTTTCAAGCCGTAACATTTCGTTGACCTGTGCTTGTTGGCGGGTAATATACCCCTCGTACTTGATTTCGGTTTCCACCTTTTCGGTAACATCTTTTGAAAGAGAGGGTCTGTCCTTATCAAATTCCGCTAAAATATCGTATGAAAGTTGCGGTCTTTTAACAAGGTCGGCAAGCCGCATACCTGTAGTCATAGGTGCTGTACCCAGTTCTTCCATAATTTTATTCAGTTTAGGATTAGGACCTATAAAGGTAGTGTTAAGCCGTTCGATTTCTTCTTCCTTTTGTTTGGTACGAAGACGGAAATCACGATATGTTTCCTCGTCCACAAGACCTATCTTATAGCCGATAGGCATAAGCCGTTCGTCGGCATTATCCTGCCTTAAAAGCAAGCGGTATTCACTTCTTGAAGTCATCATACGGTAAGGATCCTGGCAACCTTTTGTAACTAAATCGTCAATCAAAGTGCCGATATAGGAAGACGAACGGGACAAAACAAGTTGTTCCTTTCCTTGCACATTTAAAGCGGCGTTAATGCCCGCAATTAACCCTTGCGCCGCCGCTTCTTCATAGCCGGAAGAACCGTTAAACTGTCCCGCACCGTAAAGTCCCTTAAATTCTTTCATTTCAAGGGTGGCTTTCATAGCCGAAGGGTCAACACAGTCATATTCAATAGCGTAAGCATTACGAATAATTTTAACGTTTTTTAAACTGGGTATTGTCTTGTAAAATTCAATTTGTACCTCTTCGGGAAGTGAAGAAGACATGCCCTGTAAATACATTTCTTCGGTATTTTCGCCGCAGGGTTCAATAAAGAACTGGTGTCTTTTCTTATCCGCAAAACGGACTATTTTATCCTCCAAACTCGGGCAATAACGAGGGCCTACCCCCTCAATAACACCCGAATAAAGCGGAGAACGGTGAATGTTTTTAAGTATTACTTCTTTTGTGTCGTCATTCGTGTAATCAATGTGGCAAACCACCTTATTTTTAGGCGGTGTTTTGGTGGAATAACTAAAGGGAACTACCCTTTCGTCCCCCTCTTGTACTTCGAGTTTTGAAAAATCTATACTGTCCCTTGCAACCCTTGCGGGTGTTCCGGTTTTAAACCTGCGCAAAGGTAAACCCAATTCCTTTAAAGATTTTGAAAGTGCGTTAGCGGGGAAATTACCGTCCGGTCCGCTTTGGTAATTAACTTCGCCTACGTATATTCGCCCGCCCAAAAAAGTGCCGGTAGCAAGCACAACCGCTTTGCAAATAAATTCCGCACCTAAATTGGATACCAAATGCCAACCGTCCTCTGCTTTTTCGATTTTCACAATTTCACATTGCTTAACGTCAAGCCCCTTTTGAAGTTCAACAGTATGTTTCATATATTCGCTGTATGCACGGCGGTCAATTTGAGCACGCAGCGAATGTACCGCCGGTCCTTTGCCGAGGTTTAACATTCGGCTTTGCAGAGTGTTTTTATCCGCCGCTTTGCCCATTTCACCGCCTAATGCGTCAATTTCTCTTACCAAATGACCTTTTGCCGTACCGCCGATTGACGGGTTACAGGGCATATTACCCACCCAGTCAACGCTGATAGTAAACATAATGGTACTGCTGCCAAGCCGTGCCGAAGACAGCGCCGCCTCTATTCCTGCGTGGCCGCCGCCAATTACCGCAACGTCATAATTTCCTGCGGCATATCTAATACAATCCAAAAGAATCCCTCTATTTTCCTAAAATTTTTTGTTGTCTAATATCGTCACCCAAAAATTTATTGGCGTTATAATTGCCTATAAGCCGTGAAGCCACTCGGGCGGAATAACGTGTTTCTATTTCCTTAATTGTAAGGTTTGTGTTAATAATAGTCGGTTTTTTGCATAAAAGACGGGTGTTAATAAGGTTATAAAGTGCCGCTTTTGAAAAAGCGGTGGTCATTTCCGCACCCAAATCGTCAAGTACCAACAAATCGCAATTTATCATTGCTTCGTAACTGCCTCTGTTTTCGCCCGTGAACTTTTCTTTTTCAATAAGCGAAAAAAGGTTTTCACAAGGGCCGTAAATCGGGGTGTAACCCTTTTCAATAACCCCCGAAACTATTGCCAAGGTTAAATGGGTTTTTCCAAGTCCCGAACTGCCCATAAAAAGTAAATTAGGCGAAGTGCCGGGGTTAAAATTTATAACATATTCTTTGCAAAGTTTTAAAATTGCCGTCATTCGGCGGTTTTCGTCCTTGTTCTTATAATAATTTAAATCAAAGTTTTCAAATTTTGAATCGTCAAGCGGCATTTCCTTTGTAAATTCCGCAAGCAAAATACTGTTGGCAAGTTTTTTAACACAGTCGCAAACTTTACCGCCTACATACCCCGTATCGTTACACAATGGGCAGTCATACGCAATATCGTAAACTTCACATTCTTTTAAAATTGTCTTTTTTTGTAAAGATAACATTTCGGATTCTTTGCGGATTTTTGAAAGTTTTTCGCTATCCCCCGAAAGTGCGGTAACTGCCAAATCAGCACCCAAAGCCGCCAATTTACTGTCAATTTCCTTTAAAATCGGGTTGGTGTTATATGCGGCAGAAAGCATCATTTGCCTGTGTTTTTGCTTTTGGTTTAATGTTTGCTTTTTAATTTCAAACGCCTTTTTGTAGGTGGTTTCTTTTGTAATCATAGTTATAAATCCTTAACATCCAACATTTTTTCAAATAAATCAAGGTCGTAAGCCGCTTTTTCGTTGTCGTTCGGCTTTTGGTCTTTTTCCAAATCGGCGGGTGTCTTAATTCCCTTGTTGTGCCAATTTTCAATAATTTTTGCCACATAAGCAAAGGAAAATTTCGACTTACTGTCAACACACGCTTCGTAAGCGGCTTGTAACAGTTCTTTGCTTATTTTCCAA
>CAMFZK010000091.1 GCA_946006915.1 uncultured Clostridia bacterium | reverse complement strand
CACAAGGAGTATCGTCGGCAGCGTCAGATGTGTATAAGAGACAGGATAGGAAATTTGGAAATTAAAGGTTTTGCCGCTCTTGCTCCTATGGCGGGTGTAGCCGATAGGGCAATGAGGGAAATATGTGTAGAATACGGCGCAGGGTTTACGGTGGGTGAACTTACAAGTTCTAAAGGTGTGTCGCTGGGTGACAAAAAGTCTTTCGAACTTATTAAGTGCTTTGACGCCGAAAGACCGATAGCATCGCAACTTTTCGGAAAAGAACCCGAAACAATGGCTGCGGCGGCAAAGGAGGCACTCCGTTTTAATCCCGATTTTATTGATATAAATATGGGTTGTCCCGCACCGAAAGTTGCGGGAAACGGGGGCGGCAGCGCACTTATGAAAGACCCTTCGCTTGCCGAGGAAATAGTAAAACAGGTGGTAAATGCCGTTAATGTTCCGGTTACGGTTAAAATGCGAACAGGGTGGGACGGCGATAATTTAACCGCCGTGGAACTTGCTAAAAGGTGCGAAAATGCGGGGGCTCAAATGATTACGGTTCACGGAAGAACCCGTGTTCAAATGTATGCTCCCGGTGTGGATTATGAAACCGTAAAACGGGTGAAAAAAGCCGTTAAAATTCCGGTTGTGGGCAATGGCGATGTTTGTGACGGCAAATCTGCAAAATTTATGTACGAAGCCACGGGGTGTGACTATGTAATGGTAGGCAGAGCCGCACAGGGAAACCCCTTTGTTTTTGCCGAAATAAACGCCTTTTTAAGAGGAAAGGAATATACCCCCCAGCCGCTTGAAAAACGCTTTTCGGTGCTTTTAAAACAGGTTAATTTAATGCACAAATACAAAGACCCCCACAACGCAATCCTGGAATCCCGCAAGCATACTGCTTGGTATATGACGGGGCTTAAAGGGGCGGCAAATTTACGCCGAATGTGCGGGGAAATTTCTTCTTTGGAAGATATTGAAAGAATTATTGAATTAGCCCTTGAACAAAACAAAGATTTGTGGTAAAATTATAAGGTTGAAAGGATGATATTATGTCAGGACACAGCAAATGGAGTAATATTAAACGTAAAAAAGAAAAAACCGACGCCGCAAAAGCGAAGGTTTTTACCAAAATAGGCAGGGAAATTGCCGTTGTTGTTAAAGCGGGCGGTGCTAACCCGAACGAAAACAGTAAATTAAAGGACGTTATTGCAAAAGCCAAAGCGGCAAACGTACCTAACGATAATATTGAAAGAATTATAAAAAAAGCGGCGGGCGAGGGTGACGGCGCTAACTACGAAGAACTTATTTACGAGGGTTACGGTCCTTGCGGTGTGGCCGTTGTGGTTGAAACCTTGACCGATAACCGCAATCGTACTGCGGGTGAAATGCGTCATTATTTTGATAAATGCGGCGGCAATCTCGGTCAGTCGGGTTCGGTTATGTTTATGTTTGACCGTAAGGGTATAATCGTTATCGAGGCGGAGGGTCTTAATGAAGACACCGTTATGGAAGATGCTTTGGAAGCCGGAGCGGACGATTTTGAGTTTGACGGCGAAATTTTTGAAATCTCTACCGAGCCGAATTCATTAGGCGCAGTAAGGGATGCTTTGGAAGAAAAGGGTTATAAATATGTTTCTGCCGAAGTTTGTTACGTTCCGCAAACAATGTCACAAATTGATGACGGCGATATGGTTGTAAAGATGGAAAAACTTATTGATATGCTTGAAGAAAATGACGATGTTCAAGCGGTTTGGCACAACTGGGAAATGCCCGAAGAGTAATATTTTAAATACCTCGGTAACGAAAAAGTTATCGGGGTAATTTTTTGGTTGAAATTTTGTATGCGGTTGGTGTATAATTATATATGTAGTATTGGAATATATAATTAGCTTTAAGGAGTGTGTTGTATGAATACTGTTGATTTGCTTAAATTGTGGAAAGAAAATGCAACCGAAGATAAGGACTTGGTTGACGAACTTAACGGACTTACCGATGAAGGGGAGATTAACGACTGTTTCTACCGTGATTTGGAATTCGGTACTGCCGGTTTGCGCGGTGTTATAGGTGCGGGTACTAACCGTATGAACATATATGTTGTAAGAAGGGCAACCCAGGGACTTTGTAATTATTTAAAGGGCACTTCGTTGCCGCAATCTGTTGCTATTGCGTATGACAGCCGTATTAAAAGTGATTTGTTTGCAATGGAAGCGGCACGTGTTATTGCCGCAAACGGCTTAACCGCATATATTTATCCCCGTTTAGAACCCACCCCTGCTTTAAGTTGGGCGGTAAGATATTTCGGTTGCGGTGCGGGAATTTGCGTTACCGCAAGCCATAACCCCGCTAAATATAACGGATATAAGGTTTACGGTGCGGACGGTTGCCAAATCACTTTGGATGCGGCAAATGCAGTATTAAATGAAATTAACTCACTGGATATATTTGAAGATGTTAAAATCTGCACCGAAAAAGAGGGCAAAGATGCAGGTAAAATCGTTACTATCGGTGAAGAATGTATAGAAGCATTTTTGGACGCTGTGCAAGAACGCAGTTTGTCAGGCGGCGAAAAATTAGATCTAAAATTGGTTTACACTCCTTTAAACGGTGCGGGACTCGAATGTGTTAAAAAGATTTTAACCCGTATTGGCATAACCGATGTTACGGTTGTTCCCGAACAGGAAAACCCCAACGGTAATTTCCCCACCTGCCCCTATCCCAACCCCGAAATCAGGGAAGCAATGGAATGCGGTTTGGCACTTTGCCGTGAAATTAAACCCGACTTATTGCTTGGAACCGACCCCGACTGTGACCGTATGGGTGTTGCCGTACCGCAGGGTGACGATTACCGCCTTATAACCGGTAACGAAATGGGCGTTCTTTTGTTAGACTATATTTGCCGTAAACGGTTGGAAAACGGCACAATGCCCAAAAATCCCGTTGCAGTTACTACGATCGTTTCTACCGATATGACCGATGCCGTAGCAAAAGCTTACGGTGTGGAACTTCGCCGTGTGCTTACCGGATTTAAGTTTATAGGCGAACAAATTGCAATATTGGAAGCCGATAATGAAATCGACCGTTATATCTTCGGTTTTGAGGAAAGTTACGGTTATTTATCGGGCGGTCACGTAAGGGATAAGGACGCCGTAAATGCCTCTATGCTTGCCTGCGAAATGACCGCTTGGTACAAAAAACAGGGTATGACTTTGGCAGAGGCAGTAGATGCTTTGTACGAAAAATTCGGTTTCTACCGCAACGATATTGCAAGTTTTGCTTTTGAGGGTGCTGCGGGTATGCAAAAAATGGCATCTATTATGGATAATTTAAGAGCCAATCCGCCTAAAATTTTGGACGGCAAAGCCGTTACAAAGGTTGTGGATTATAATTTGGGTGTAAACGGTTTGCCAAAGAGCAACGTGCTTGAATATCAAACCGAATGTGCAAAAATTTTGGTTCGTCCTTCGGGTACAGAACCCAAGGTTAAAATATACCTTTCCGCACGTGAAGATACTATGCAAAAAGCCAAAGATGCTAACGACCGCATTTTAAAAGAAATGACCGAAAATTATATGAAATAAGGTTAAAAGAACCAAGGAGGGCGTGAATGCCCTCCTTGGTTTATAAAATTGCAATAATTTTTAATTCATTTGGTGATGAAAATGAATTTATTAAACAGAACGCAAAACCGTTTAGGAAATTTCGATTACAGTCAAAACAGTGCATATTTCATAACAATATCTACCAAAGACAGAAATCGGATATTATCAAAAATAATTGTAGGGACAGGTCTCACACTGCGGCGTTCGGTCCCTCGACGGCTCTGACAGTCCACTTGACTGTCATTCACTACCGTATCGCACGCTTACGCTACGTCCTCGACTGTCCGTTATCTAACTTCTAAAACGACTGTCCGAAAAACTATAATAAATTTATGATTTGTTTCCCTTGATTTATAGCATAATCGAGGGCGATTTTGGTGCCACTTTTGCGGGTGGTGGGAGAATTTTTTTCATCGTAATATATAACACAAAATCTGCTTTTGTTTATCATTTCAAAATTGCGCTTAATATATACCGCCCTGCCCGAACCCAAAATCTTTTTTGGGTAATATGTTTCTTCATAATTTTCCAAAAGATACGCTTTATAATCATCATCTATATTAGGATATTCCGCCCGCACATAGACTCGTTTTATGTGCGGGTATTTTACTTTTATTTTGGTGACTGTTTCGTGGCAAAGACTGTTAAATCGGCTCTTACTCCCGAAAAGAAATGTATCAACATTTTCGTCCACAATTAAGCTTTCTATAATTTCGCAGAGTTTTAATTTTAGTTGCTCTGTTTCGTTTATCGTTCTGTGACCGAAAAAGCAAGCGGTAATTGTTTTCATCTTTATTTCACCTAAAGTAAATGATTTATCATTTATTATATATGATTATATACTTAAAGTAAATAATTATCTGATTTAGCCGTATAATAATTTATATCCTTTACT
>CAMFZK010000090.1 GCA_946006915.1 uncultured Clostridia bacterium | reverse complement strand
AAGTCCTCTTACAATATGGGGGTTTACGGTGTATTCAATCCCTGCCGCATCAAGGTGTTTTTTAACCTGCGTAAAGTGTTCTGCGCAACCGTCACACAAATAGTCAAGCACAACGGGGGCATTAGCGGCAATTTCTTTGCAGACGGGGGATTTACAGTCAAGAATACGCATTGGGTTGCGTTCTAAACGGTCTTTGCAGGTGTCACACAGGTTATCAATATTCGCTTTAAAGTATTCCTTTAATGCCTCGCTGTATTTTTTACGGCATTCGGGACAGCCGATAGAGTTAATTTCCAAAGCAATTTTTTCAATACCTATACTGTCAAGCACCTGACGTGCAAGGGCTATAACCTCTGCATCGGCATTGGGAGCGGCAGCACCGACACATTCAACGCCGAACTGATGAAATTCACGAAGACGTCCTGCTTGGGGTTTTTCATAACGGTAGCAACCGCCTATGTAACAAACTTTAAGGGGTAAAGGTCCGTTTACAAGCCCTTTTTCAATAAGCGAGCGGATAACCCCTGCAGTAAGTTCGGGGCGAAGTGTAATTGAACGGCCGCCTTTATCGTCAAAGGTATACATTTCTTTTTGAACAACGTCGGTAGTGTCGCCCACACTTCTTTTAAAAACTTCGGTGTGTTCAAAAACAGGGACACGAATTTCGTTAAAGCCGAACATACGGGCGGTTTCAAGCATTCGGTTTTCAACAAATTGCCATTTGTAAACCTCGCTCGGTAATATATCGTTTGTGCCTTTTACGGCACGGTTAATTTCTGCCATAGTAATTCTCCGAATCAGTGGTTAGTTTTTACAATTTCACGCCAGTCAAGGTCACCGCGTTCAAGACCGTGGATAAGCATTTCGGCGGTTGCAATATTAGTGGCAACCGGAATGTTGTGAACGTCACAAAGGCGTAAAAGCGCCTGTTCGTCCGGTTCGTGGGGTTTGGGATTAAGCGGGTCACGGAAGATAAGCAAAAGGTCGATTTCGTCACAGCCGATACGTGAAGCGATTTGTTGAGAACCGCCCTGCGAACCGCTTAAAAACGAGGTAATATTAAGACCTGTCGCTTCCGAAATAATTTTGCCGGTTGTTCCCGTTGCCAATAAATTGTATCGGCTTAAAACACCGCAATAGGCAATACAAAATTGAATCATAAGTTCTTTTTTTGCGTCATGCGCAATAAGTGCAATAGTCATATTTATCGTTCCTTTCATATCTTTTTTGGATTTGGTAAAGGTATATTATCGCCCAAAAGCCGTTTTGAAATTCGTTGGAACGACTTCATAGCGTTACCCTGCGGATTTAGTTTGTGCTTAACCGACAAAAGGGTAAGTTCTTCCGACTGCGGGACAATCCCTAAAAGCCGTAAAGCCGATTCGTCGATTATTTGGTCAATATTTTTAAATATTTGCTTTTTGGAAAGTTTATACCTAAAACTGTTAATAATAAGCCGTGAATTATATCCCATACCGTAAAGTTTACGGCTTACAACCGAAGCGTCCCTCACCGTTACGGGGTCGGGGAAAGCGACGGTTAAAAACAAACTCTCTTTGGGAAGACAGGTATAAAGCGAAAAGTCAATACCTGCGGGGAAGTCAAATATTACAATATCATAAAGTTGTTTAACTTTATTTACAAAGTTTGTAAAGGCAAAAGCGTCTATCATACCCGTATTTTCGGGGGCGGATATAAGGTGGATATTCGGATATTTTTTCGGTTTATAGACCGTATCCGAAATCTCCTTACCCAAAAGTATGTCCGAAAGGGTGAAAATGCAGGGTTCTTCTATGCCAAGCATTAAATCAAGGCAGGGAAGACCTTCGTCCATATCGACAAGTAAAACCTTTAAATTCTGCTGTGAAAACGCTAAAGCCAACCCTACCGAAACGGTAGATTTGCCAACACCGCCTTTACCAGAAGTAACCGAAAAAATTTCACCCATAAAGCCACCTCACTTCAACACTATATTATAGCATAGTGTTGAAATTTTGTCAAATTTAATCTAACACTATAAACGGTTTATCGTTGGAATTTATGTCTTCCTCTACAAAAAAGTAAGCGTCAAGCATATCACGGACAATAGAACCGGCACTAAAACCGGAACTTCCGTTTTCCAAAACAACCGAAATAGCAATTTTGGGGTTATCAAACGGAGCGAACGCAATAAATATACTGTGGTCGGCGGCGTTGTTTACCTGCGCCGTACCTGTTTTACCGCCTACTTTAATGGGGTAGTCACCGAGTGCGGCACGTCCCGTACCGTCTTCGGTAACCGAAAGCATACCCTCTTTAACGGCGTTTATTGTAGAATCTTTTATGGTTACTTCGTTTACAACCTCGGGTTCAATAACCTTGTAAACTTCCGAAATATCGTAAGAAACAATTTTATCAATAAGACTTGCCCTGTAATGTGTACCGCCGTTTGCAAGGGTTGCAACATAGTTTGCGGTTTGAAGCGGGGTAAATGCGTTCATTTGACCGATTGCAATTTGAAGTGTTGTACCGCCTACATTATCGTTTTGCGGCTGAATTAAAATACCCGCACTGTCATTTACTTCTACACCCGTTTTGACCCCTAAGCCGAAGTCTTTAAAATACTTTGTAACGGTTGTAGCACCTACTCTTCTGCCCATTTCAAAGAAGAAATAGTTGCAACTTTTTGCCAGTGCGTTTTTAAGGTCAATATTGCCGTGGGTGTGCATACATTTTGGCTTGTAACCCGAAAAATAGTTATAAACCCTAACGCAGTTTACGGTTTCGCCCAAATGATAGTGGTTGTTTTCCATAGCGGCAACCGCAACGGCGGGTTTAATTGTAGAGCCGATGGGGTAAACACCTTGAAAAGCCCTGTCCATAAGCGGTTTTGCAGGGTTATTAACAAGATTGTCATATTCCTTACCCAATGTTGCGGAATCGTAGGTGGGATAGTTTGCCGAAGTTAAAACTTTTCCGGTAGCAATATCAATGGCAACTGCCGAACCGGCTTTACAACTTCCGCCCTTGCTTTGAATGTTTTTTACCCATTTTTCAAGCGAATCTTGGGTTTTTCTTTGCAAGTTTTTGTCTATCGACAGCATAACGGTTTTGCCTGCTATGGGTTGCTTTGTAATTTTGCTTGAAATAATGTTTCCTTTAGCATCAAGATTATATGTAATCTCGCCATCGGTACCTCGAAGATATTCTTCCGCCCATTTTTCAATACCGCTTTTACCCACTTTGTCGTTATAGGAATAACCTTTTTCTTTGTAATATTCCCAATCCTCTTCAAAAATCGGTCCTACCGAACCGATAAGATTTACTGCCAAGGTTGTATCGGTATATTCTCTAAAGGGGACAACATCTATAGTAACACCCGAAAGGGCAAAAGCCGATTCGGAAACCTTTCTCATAAGTTCGGAGGAAATATCCTCCGCAAAGGTAAAGGGGTAGGAAATAGAAAAGTCCGAAATTTGCATACTGTACCTAACGCCCATAATTTTGCGTTTATCGTCTTGTGAATAGTCTTGCAGGTCATACAATTCCACCATAGCGTCAAAACAGTTCTCTGGCGTTGCATAGTGGGCAAGTTTAAGGGTGGAAAGCAGTTTTTCTGTAGATTCGTCCTTTTTAAAGTTATAAGGCGAGGTCATTTCCATAGGCAACCGGTCTACCCATTCGGTTTGGTATTCGCTTGCAAGATTTATAAGCGAAAGTATTATGTCATTAAGGTTGTCCTTAATGTATGCTTTATTAAAAACAATATTATATCCGTCACGGTTTATTGCAATTTGTCTTCCGAAACAGTCAAGAATTTCGCCTCGGGGTGCTTTAAGTACGGCACTTCTTGAGGATGCGGCACCGTCCTTATTAACACCCGTATATTCCGAAGCGTTTGCTATTTGAATAAAATAACTTCTTGCCGAAAGCAAAATTATTGCAATTATAAGTAAAATGGTAAGAATTGTAATTTGAGTTTGGCTTTTTTTCTTAAAAGGCAATTATAAAATCCTTTCTAATTAGATTTAAGTTTGTGGAAGTGTTTGTAAATAAAGTAAAAGGGAAAAATAAATACCGTTCCAAGTAATACCGAGGGTAATGCATATTTTAAAAGGTAGGTGACCGTTTCGGTAAACCGTGTGCCGAAGGTATGGAACACTATGCAGTGGCATATATGGTACAAAAACGAAATTATAAGGGTTAAAACAACAGAAGATGCAATGTTTTTGTTAAAAAGGTTGCTTGATACACAAGAAACAAAAACGCCTATAATTAAAAGCATTACTGCGTTAAACCCGTGTGAACCCACCGTAACGGCGTCCATAAAAATTCCGGCAATCATACCCGCCAAAGCCGAAGTAAGGGGAGAATGAAACATAGAAAAAGCGGTTATTAAAGGAAGAATTAAAAGCGGGGATACGCCGTTTATGCGGATAAACGCTTTGTCGGTATACTGAAATAGAATAATTACAAAAAATATAATTATATTAAGTAGAATAACTGTCTCTTATACACATCTCCGAGCCCACGAGACGTAGAGG
>CAMFZK010000089.1 GCA_946006915.1 uncultured Clostridia bacterium | reverse complement strand
TTCCTCTACGTCTCGTGGGCTCGGAGATGTGTATAAGAGACAGATTTAATTATATTTGTTATTTGGGGGATAATATGGAAAGAGAAAAACTTTCAAGCCGTTTGGGCTTTATTTTATTAAGTGCGGGTTGCGCTATCGGTATAGGAAATGTATGGAAATTTCCCTATATGGCGGGTCAGTACGGCGGTGCAATATTCGTTTTAATTTACATATTCTTTTTAATTATTATGGGTATTCCCGTAATGGCAATGGAATTTTCGCTGGGACGTGCCGCTCAAAAAAGTCCTGCCGTTATGTATAAAATGTTAGAGCGTGAGGGGTCTAAATGGCATTGGCACGGTTATTTATCCTTTGCGGGTAACTATATTTTAATGATGTTTTATACCACCGTTGCGGGTTGGATGATAAACTATTTTGTTAAAATGGGAACGGGGAAGTTTGTTGGGTCGAATACCGAAAGTGTTAAGCAAATTTTTGCCGAAATGACACAAAGTCCCATAGAAGCGGTTGGGTTTATGGCAGTTTCGGTGCTTATTGGTGTTGCCGTTTGTGCTTTAGGCGTTAAAAAAGGTGTTGAAAAAATAAGCAAGGTTATGATGCTGGCACTTCTTTGCATTATGGTGGTGCTTGCAATAAACAGTTGCTTTTTAAACGGCGGTGCAGAAGGGCTTAAATTCTACCTATTGCCTAATGCCGAGAATATTAAAAAAGCGGGACTTGCAAACGTGATTGTTGCGGCTATGAACCAAGCGTTTTTCACCCTGTCGCTCGGTATCGGCTCTATGGCTATTTTCGGCAGTTATTTGGATAAAAAGCGTTCCCTTTTGGGAGAGGCGGTTAATGTTGCCGCACTTGATACTTTTGTAGCGCTCACTTCGGGACTTATTATTTTCCCTGCGGCATTTGCTTACGGTATTCCGGTTGATGCAGGCCCTAACCTTATTTTCGTAACCCTGCCTAACGTGTTTAACAATCTGCCTTTAGGCCGTGTTTGGGGAACACTTTTCTTTGTATTTATGTCCTTTGCCGCACTTTCAACCATTATTGCGGTTTTTGAAAATATTATTGCCTGCAGTATGGATATGTTCGGTTGGGGACGCAAAAAAGCGTGTATTATAAACGCTGTTTCAATGTTAGTTCTTTCTGTTCCGTGTGCGCTGGGCTTTAACTTGTGGTCGGGTGTTACACCCTTTGGAAGCGGGTCTACAATACTTGATTTAGAAGACTTTTTGGTAAATAATATTCTCTTGCCCGGCGGTGCTTTTATAGTAATTATGTTCTCTACTTGGAAATTCGGTTGGGGATTTAATAACTTTAAAAACGAAGCCAATTTAGGTAAAGGTTTAAAGGTTAAACCGTGGATGCGTGTTTATATGCAGTATGTATTGCCGGTTATGGTTTTAGCCATTTTGATTTACGGACTTGTGACCTATAATTATTAGTGAAATTAAAAAAACAGGCAATTTCTGCCTGTTTTTTGTTATACATCTAAACTGCAAATATCTTCAAATGTTTCACGCTTTACGGCAACATAGTCACCGTTTTTATTAAGCATAACAACGGGGGGACGGGGAACACGGTTGTAATTAGATGCCATTGAATAGTTGTAAGCGCCGGTAGTAAGAACGGCTAAAATCTCGTTCCTTTTTGGCTTTGGCAAATTAACGTTTTCCTGAATAATGTCGCCCGATTCGCAACATCTGCCCGCAATTGTTGCAACAAAGTCCGCTTTATCATTTGCACGGGACGCTAACATAACGGTGTAGGGTGCTTCGTAAAGGGTATAACGCGGGTTATCGGTCATGCCGCCGTCCACCGAAATATAGTTTTTGTAACCCGTAATTTCCTTTACCGAACCAACGGTATAAAGTGTCATACCCGCATCTGCAACAATGCTTCTTCCGGGTTCCATTGCAATTTTCGGAACTTTAATACCTAAAGCAGAGCATTGTTCATTTATAGCGGTTGCCACTTCACGGATTTTTTCGGTATAACTTATTTCGGGTTGGCTTTCCAAATACCTAACCCCAAAACCTCCGCCTAAATTAAGCATTTCGGCGGTGTAATTAAGTTCGGTTTTTACCTGTTTTATAAATTCAAGCATAATGGAAGATGCCGTTTTAAATGGTTCGGACTCAAAAATCTGTGAACCGATGTGGCAATGAAAACCGCAAAGTGAAATGTTTTCGGTTTTCAAAACTTCCTTAACCGCTTCTATTGCCTGACCGGTGGAAATAGCAATACCGAACTTGGAATCAACATTGCCGGTGGAAATTTTTTGGTGGGTGTGGGTGTCAATCCCCGGTGTTACCCTTAAAAGAATTTTTTGGGTAATTCCGTTTTGCTTTGCAATTTGGCTGATGGCACAAATTTCGTCCATACTGTCCGCAACAAAGAAACCGACCTTGTTGTTAATTGCAAACCGAATATCACCGTCACTTTTGTTGTTGCCGTGGAAAAAACTTCTTTCCATAGGAAAACCCGCAGTTGCGGCGGTGTAAATTTCTCCGCAGGAAACAACATCAATGTTCATTTGCTCCTCTGCCATAATTCTGTAAATTTGCTTACAGGAAAAGGACTTACTTGCAAATTCCGGCATACTGCCTTGCGGGAAAAATTTTTCAAAAGCGGTTTTATACTCTCTTATATGCTCCCTTATTTTGTCTTCATCCATTAAATATAAAGGTGTACCGTACTTTTGCGCCAAATCGGTGGTATCATACCCTGCAAAGGTAAGGTGACCTTTGGCGTTTACTGAAATATTATCGCAAATCATTTAGAACTCCAAATTAAATATTTACGCCCGCTTTACGCATTTCGGCAAATAAAACCTCACGGTGAGCGTCTTCCATAGGGGTTAAGGGCATACGCAAATAATCTTCACAAAAGCCCATTTTTGCCATAGCCGCTTTAACGGGAATAGGATTAACTTCGCTGAAAAGGGCGTTAATAAGGGGAAGATAGTCGAGTTGCATTTTAGCGGCGGCTTTAACATCACCTTGGAAGAATTTTTGGCACATAGCCACCGATTCTTTAGGCAACACATTAGAAAGAACCGAAATACAACCCTTTCCGCCTAACGCCATAATCGGTATAACCTGGTCGTCGTTACCCGAATAAACAGTAATTTTATCACCGCAAAGGTGGATTGTTTCGGCAATTTTGGAAATATTGCCGCTTGCGGCTTTAAGACCTACAATGTTGGGGTGTTCTGCTAACACGGCAACGGTTTTGGGTTCAATAGCAGTGCCGGTACGTGAGGGTACATCGTAAAGAATAACCGGAACGGTAGAAGCATCTGCAATAGAGGTAAACATTTTAATAAGTCCGTTTTGGGTTGCCTTGTTATAATAAGGTGTTACAACCAAAACGCCGTCCACACCCACTTCGCAGGCAAAACGGGTTAAATCAATAGCGTATTCGGTGTTGTTAGAGCCGGTACCCGCAATAATCGGCACACGGTGGTTAGCACGTTCAACCGCAAAACGGATAGCGTCACGGTGTTCTTCGTCCGAAAGGGTAGACGCTTCGCCGGTTGTTCCGCAAATAACCAAAGCGTTAATCCCTTCTTCAATTTGCCAGTCAATAAGTTTTCCGAACGCCTCGTAGTCAATTCCGTCTTCGGTAAGCGGTGTTATTAAAGCGGTAGCCATTCCTTCAAAAATTTGGGTTTTCATAAAAACACTCCTTAAAAAATAAAATCAAAAATAAAAAATAGCCGATTGCTCGGCTACACAAAACAGACAACATCAGTCAATGTTAAGTTCTATTTTGATAGCCCTCCGCAAAAGCGACAGTAAACCGAATATTATTTCGTTTTACCAGAGTGGCGTCTGCCGACTAACCCTCTTCGGCGACTGTTCCTTTTGCCTTTGACATTTCCCTGCCGAGATTAACATTCAAAGGGTACTGATAACATATCGCACCTCTATCTCACAGTAGTAATTTAGCACATAGAGTCCCGTTTGTCAACCCCTTTTAACCGTGTATATCGCATTTTACGTAAAAATTTGCAAACTTGACAAAAATTTATAAAAAATAGATATTGCTATTATTCGAGATTTAGAATATAATGTAATTGATGATTTTTGGAGGTGCAGTATGGAATTTATGTCTGCAAGGGAAGCGGCGGATAAATGGGGGATTTCACAAAGAAGGGTTGCCACACTTTGCTCGGAAAATCGAATTGCCGAAGCAATGATGGTAGGAAATATGTGGATTATACCAACCGTAGCTGAAAAACCGATTGATGCAAGAAGAGCACGTTATATAAAAAATGACGGTAGCAAAGTAAAGCCCTTTTTGAAATGGGCAGGCGGTAAAGGACAACTGATTAAGGAAATTGAAAAATATTATCCTTTTGCCGATAAACTTATTACAAAGTATGCCGAGCCATTTGTAGGAGGCGGTGCGGTATTGTTTGATATACTCAGTAAATATGATTTGGAAGAAGTTTATATAGGGGATATAAACGCTGAATTGATAAATACATATCGAATTATTAAGGATAATATAGATGAATTGATAGATTTGCTTCAAATTTTCCAATCCCAAT
>CAMFZK010000088.1 GCA_946006915.1 uncultured Clostridia bacterium | reverse complement strand
CACAAGGAGTATCGTCGGCAGCGTCAGATGTGTATAAGAGACAGTTTGTGGACAATGCGTTCAATGTATCTTACGCTGTTTTTGGCACTTTCTATGGAAATTCCAAAGGCAGATGTTTACCACGCCGTATCAACAGGATATGCGGGAATACTTGGCAGTATGGGCAAGTATTTTCATAACGGACAGTTTATTATATCCGAACACGGTATTTACACAAGAGAACGTGAAGAAGAAATTATAAAGGCAGAGTGGGTACAGCGCACTTACAAAAATATATGGATAAAGCAGTTTAAAAAAATGTCAAAGGTTGCGTATGACACGGCGGATGTGGTTACGGGACTTTACGAATACGCTTGCGAACTTCAGGAAGAACTCGGTTGCCCTAAACAAAAACTTGCCGTAACGCCTAACGGAATTGATTACAAGCGGTTTGAAAATCTACCGCAAATACCCCAAAAGGAAAAAGACTACATTCATATAGGTGCGGTTTTGCGTGTTGCCCCTATAAAGGATGTAAAAACTATGATACAGGCGTTTGCTTATGCAAAAAAACGCTGTCCCAAACTGAAACTGTGGGTAATGGGTCCTTATGACGAAGAACCCGAATATGCGTCAGAGTGCTTTAAAATGGCAGAGCAAATGCAAATTTCGGACATTGAATTTACCGGAAGAATAAATGTTACGGATTATTTAGGGTGGATGGATATGACACTCCTTACCAGCATAAGCGAGGGCCAACCACTTACAATACTTGAAAGTTTTGCGGCACAGGTTCCGGTTATTGCAACCGATGTGGGAAACTGCAAGGGACTTTTGTACGGCGAGGACGACGATTTCGGCAAAGCGGGAATTTTAACCCATATTATGAATATTGAAGAAATTGCAAACGCTATGGTTTATATGGCGGAAAATCCCGAAGAACGGAAACGGATGGCAAAAGCGGGATATAAACGGCTTATCAGAAAATACAAAATAGAAGATATGAAAAAAACTTACGGGGAAATTTACAAAACCGCCGCAAAACGGCAGGGGATTTTATAAACTTAATTTGCATTTACAATGCGGAAAGGAGAATGATATATGGCAGGAATCGGCTTAAAACTTAACCGAATTTACCGCAAAAATACCGTTACTACAAATATTATCGGCTTTTTTTACAGTACGGTTATTACCATTGCACCGGTTTTGGTTGTGATTATAACCCTTGTGCTTATGCAGTATGCGCTCAAGTTTAATACGGTGCGCTATGCAGATAGGGAACTTTTTTCCTGTACGGTGCTGTATGTTTTTATATTCTCCTTGCTTACCGCCGCCCCCTTTAACCCGGTTTTGTCAAGATATATGTCTGACGTAATTTTTGAAGAGCGGTACGAAGATGTGCAACCTTGCCACAGGGTGGGACTGCTTACTAATATTTGTTTCAGCAGCTTTTTTGCCATACCGTTTTGTATTTGGGAACATATTGTAGGAAAAGTACCTATTTATTATGTATTTACCGGTTATTGCTGTTTTGTAGGGCTTGTTATGGTATTTTACAATATGCTATACCTGTCCATTTGCAAGGAATATCGGCTTATATCTCTATATTTCCTTGTCGGAATGGTTTCTTCCTTTTTAATGTCGTTGTTTTTAAGGTATGTCTTAAATGTAAGCGTAACATATAGTATGCTTTTGGCACTTGCTGTCGGTTTTTTGCTTACTGCGGCGCTGGAATGGGCAAAAATCCACCAATTTTTCCCCGAAAACAGTGAGGAATATAAGCGGGTTTTTGAATATTTCGGCAAGTATTGGCAGCTAATCTTAATCAATTTTCTTTATACTTTAGGACTGTTTATACACAATTTTGTGTTTTGGGGAACAGATATGGCAACCCATTTGGTAAAAACTTTCGTCTGTAACCAGCCATACGATATGGCTACCTGTCTTGCAATGTTTACCAATATTTCGGCAAGCGTTATATTTATATCACGTGTGGAAATGTATTTTCACGAACGTTACCGCAACTATGCAGACGCAGTATTCGGCGGCAGGGGACTGGATATTCAAAATACCAAAAAGCGTATGTTCAGGCAACTTGCAAGCGAACTTATGACCCTTGTGCGGTTACAGTTTACTGTTTCGGTATTTATTTACCTGTTTTTTGTAATATTTTTGCCCAGAATGGGCTATGCCGGTATTGTTATGCGTATTTATCCAATGGTGGCGGCGGGTTATTTTGTACTGTTTTTGATGTATGCGGAAATTATTTTCCTTTATTATTTTGAAGATTTAAACGGTGCGTTGTTTACGGCACTCTGCTTTTGTGTGTCAACCTATTTTGCCTCGCTTGCGGCAACCAAAATGAGCCATATTTTCTTCGGTTTCGGTATATGGATAGGTGCGGTAATAGGGTTTATTGTGGCGTATATTCGGTTAAGGTGGATGGAACACCACATTAACGAGCATATGTTTTGCAGAGGCAATATTATGAGACGTTCAAAGGGAATCAAGCCATCTCCCAAAGTTTTTGATATTACGGAGCAAAGAAAAGCAGACGGAAGTTTAGAAATTGAGCCAAAGGAAAATACGGAGAGTAAAAAAGACGATGAAAAAACTGTTATTTATCATTAATACATTGGGTTACGGCGGTGCAGAACGTGCAATGATTAATTTGTTGCACGAGTTACATAGCAAGAATTACGAAATTTCCCTTTTTGTACTTACGGGGCAAGGGGAACTTATAAGGGATTTACCCGAAAACGTGAAACTTTTAAACCAAAACTACAAACCCGTTTCGGTACTTGAAAAAAGCGGGCGAAAACTTCTTGCAAAAAGTGTGTTAAAGGCGGGAATAGGCAAAGGGCTTTTTATAAAAAGGGCAAACTACTTGTTTAAAAATTTTAACATTATGCGTAAAAGCGGTAAAATAATGCCCGATAAACTGCTTTGGAGACTTCTTGCCGAAGGCGCACCCAAAATTGACGGGGAATATGATTTGGCGGTTGCTTATTTGGAAGGTGGAGCAACCTATTATGTTGCAGACCGAGTAAATGCAAAGAAAAAGGCGGCATTTGTACATATAGACTATCAAAAAGCGGGTTACACCAAGGAGCTGGATTTAGACTGCTACCGGAAATTTGATAAAATTTTTGCGGTGTCGGACGAAGTGAGGGAGCATTTTTTAAGGGTGTATCCCGAATATGAAAATAAAACTTCTGTTTTTAACAATATTTTAAACATAGAAAAAATTAAAAAACTCTCACAAAGGGGCAAAGGTTTTAATGACGGTTTTAAAGGCAAAAGAATTTTAACCGTTGGAAGACTTACAACCCAAAAAAGATTTGATATTGCTATAGATACTATGAAACTGCTTAAACAAAAAAGCAGTATCCCTTTGCGCTGGTATGTGCTGGGTGAGGGCGAACTTAAACAAAATCTTAAAAAAACAATTAAGTCGGAAGGACTGGAAAAAGATTTTCACCTGCTTGGTGTAAAGAAAAACCCCTACCCCTATTACAGTCAATGTGATTTATATGTACACGCAACCGAGTTTGAGGGTAAAAGTATTGCCTTGCAGGAAGCACAGGTACTTGGCAAACCGATTTTGGCAACAAATTGCAGCGGCAACAGGGAACAAATAGAAAACGGGGTTGACGGTATTTTGTGCGAACTAACCCCGCAGTCGATATGCGAAAGTATATTATATATGATAAATAATCCCGAAATGTGCGAAAATTTCGGTGAAAAATCAAAACAAAAGGTTCTGTATAACAAAAACGGACTTGAAGAGTTTTTAGATATGTTAGAGTAAGGGATGTTTAGATGAAGGCGCTTATAATAATTCCTGCCTACAATGAGGGGAAAAACTTAAAAAAGGTTATAATGGGGTTAAAACAAATCTGCCCGCATTATGATTACATAATTATTAACGACGGCTCGACCGACGATACAAAAGAACTGTGCATTAGGAACGGTTATAACGTTATAAATTTACCTAAAAACGAAGGACTTGCAAATGCCGTTCGCAAAGGTATGGAATATGCACTCGAAAACGGGTATGATGCAGGACTGCAGTTTGATGCCGACGGTCAGCACCTGCCGCAGTATATAGACAGTATGGTAAACTGTATGAAAGAAAGCGGTTGTGATATTGTAATCGGTTCTCGGTTTTTACATTCTAAAATGCCTTTTAGATTGAGAACGGTAGGCGGCAAAATGATTTGCCATGCGGTGCGCCATGCGGTAAATGCCGAACTTTCCGATCCCACAAGCGGAATGAGGTTATTTTCGGACGGTATTATGTCGCTTTTTGTAGAAAACAGGCACTTCACCCCCGAACCCGATACGGTTGCATTTTTAATACGTATGGGTGCTGATGTCCGTGAAGTTAAGGTTACAATGGAAGACCGAATGGCTGGTCAAAGTTACCTTACGCCGATTAACGCAACAAAGTATATGTTTAAAATGATGAAAACTATTTTACATTCTCAAAAAAGTTGGCAAACGGTAGAAATACCGGCTAAAAAACAATCGGTTACTGCAAAAAGATAGGGGGGTAGGCTGTGAAAAAAGTTTGCTTCTTTTCGGGCGATATTACAAGAAGCGGCGGAACAGAGCGGGTTTCGGTTCAACTTGCCAA
>CAMFZK010000087.1 GCA_946006915.1 uncultured Clostridia bacterium | reverse complement strand
TGCGTTTGCTCTTTTTCTCTGCGTCTTTATAGCAGTACTCAACCACGCCGACATCCACGCTGAAATCGCGACCGCATTGATGTGTTTGAAACAGAGGGTACAGGCAAAAGCAGAACCCAGAGAATTGTTGTCTATTATCGCTTTGTCGGGTATGTGGAGATCTCCGAGGTATCTCAAAAGAAACGCATCAAAGCCGATACCCGCAAAGGCGTTGCCGTGGAGTAACTTACCGAGCCGAAAACAGCATAACAAAAAGAGCAGGCATTCCGCCTGCTCATACATAAAACCGTATCAATATAAAAAATCGAGTATTCATAAGTGAAATCCCTTAAATATAAATATCGAACACATATTAAATTTGGTTTTCTTCTTCTATTTTCTTCACGAAATCATCTGTTGTAAAAACAGTAACTGCCGCTTTTGAATAATCACACTCATTTCGAGTTACAATACAATCTGCATTTATTCGTATGGCTGTCTCAGTCATTACTGCGTCTTCGAAATCCGAAATAGGTGACGGTATGGCGCGGCGACAGTCTATTCCGGCAGTATCTGCAACTTCAAAAAGTTCGAACAGCTTACTTAGGATTTCTCTGGATTCCTTATCATTATGCGTCGAACGATGCGAAAGATAATAAATATCTGTTACCGACTTTGCTGTAATGTACCCATCAAATTGACGGTTAGCAGCAAGCATAAACAGCTTTTGGGCAGACTCGCAGAAAGGTTCTCTTGATTGTAATACATCGATGATTACACATGTATCTATCAGTACCTTCATATTTTATTTAGCCTCTCTTCGGTGGCTTCTTCAAGAGTTATATCGGAAGGAATTACACCAAAAAGTGATTTGGCAACATCAACCCTTTCCTGAAACGGATTAGATAGTTTCGAAATGATTTTACCGTTTTTGGTAATATAGATATCCTCTGTTGCGGAAAGCAGTAAATATTTGCTTAGATTTGTTTTTAACTCTGTAGCGGTTATCGACATCGTACATTCTCCTTTCCTTACTCGCATTATTATTATACACAAATCGTACGATTTTGTCAATATAATTACATTATTATTTTTCTCATTTTTTAATTATATAATCTATTATAATAATTTGTTTTAGTCGGGTTAGTTTGAACGGAAATAGGATCGGCTACTCAACTAATGGGTAGCCTCCTACTCGATTCCTAAAAAATCTCCATAAAATCATTCGGTGTTTCGGGATTTTGCTCTTTTGGCTTTTAGGTTAAAACAGGTTTATTTTTTTGTGTATTTTTCGGCATGCTGTTTCAGAGCTTCAAAGGTTTTATCGCTTATAACATGTTCGATACGGCAGGCATCTTCTGTGGCGGTTTTCTCATCAATACCCATTGCCATTAACATTTTGGATATAACAGTGTGTCTTTCATAAATCTTTTCGGCGGTTTTTAAGCCACTGTCGGTAAGAGTAATATATCCGTCCCTATCCATCAGTATAAAATCCTGTTTTTTAAGTAAGCCTATACCGCGGCTCACACTTGCACGGGAGAAATTCATATACTCTGCAACATCAATGGAACGCACCGAGGATTTAGATTTACTTAAGATATATATTGTTTCGAGATACATCTCACCCGATTCTTTAAGGGACATATAACTTTACCTCCGTTTTGTAAAGTAGGTTTGAATAATTCGTTTTATATAATATACCATCTTTCAAGTCAAAAATCAATAATTTCGACTTTTTTGAGAAAAATTCAAAAAAGGTGTTGACAAAATAAAGATAGACGCATATAATATTATTCGGTTAGCGGTTGCTAACAATTTTTTAGCCTTAAATGTTAGAGGCTGCTAACTAATAATTTATTGAAAATATGGAGATAGTTATGACGCTTAAAGATGCTGTAGAAGGAAACGAATATATAATCAAAGATATTGTTACCGATGATGAAGAATTGAACGCATTTTTATTTTCCCTCGGTTGTTACAGCGGTGAGGCTATAACCGTAGTATCACATATTAAGGGCGGCTGTGTTGTTTCTATTAAAGACGGAAGATATAATATTGACAATCAGTTGGCAGAGGCAATAGCAATATAGTTCACATTATTTACAATCCCTCCGTCACGGCAAGCCGTGACACCTCTCAACTGCCGTTTCGGTCGGTGCTTCTAAGCTTGCGCTTAGAGGTTGCCAACGGCAACCCGCACCCTTTATACAAGGGAGGCATTGCTGATATAAAAATCAGCTTTTTTTAAGACATTGTGTTAGCAATTGCTAACGGCAAATGAGTAACTTTCTCCGAAAGGATTTTTAATAAAGTTAAAAAAGTAAGAGGAGGAACTCCATAATGAGAATTGCATTAACCGGCAACCCGAACTCAGGTAAGACCACCATGTATAATGCCCTGACCGGTCGAAACGAAAAGGTCGGAAACTGGGCAGGTGTTACCGTAGAAAAGAAAGAACATCCTATAAGGAAGGCGTATTATGACGGCAGCGAACAGCTTATCGCCGTTGACCTTCCCGGCGCTTATTCTATGTCTCCGTTTACAAGTGAGGAAAGCATCACAAGCTCTTATGTAAAAAAAGAAAACCCCGATGTTATCATCAACATTGTAGACGCTACAAATTTGAGCCGTAGCCTTTTCTTTACAACACAGCTTTTGGAACTGGGTATTCCCGTTGTTGTGGCACTTAACAAAAGTGATATTAACAAGAAAAAGGGCACAAAAATTGATGTAGAGAAATTATCCGAAGCTTTAGGCTGTGGGGTAGTTGAAACCACATCCACCACCACAGACGGCTTAAAAGCAGTGGTTGAAAAGGCAGCGGCAAGTGCTTTCACTTCACAGTCTGCTCCTTACCATCAGGGAAATATTGATTTAACCGATAAATCAGAGGTGGAAGCGGCTGACCGCAAACGCTTTGAATTTGTAAATAAAATCGTTAAAAATGTTGAGACCCGCAAAGTTTTAACTAAAGACAAAAACATAAGCGATAAAATTGACAAGGTACTTACAAACAAATGGCTCGGTATTCCCTTTTTCGCTGTTGTTATGTTCCTTGTGTTCCAGATTTCGCAGGTTTGGGTTGGTACTCCTATAGCTGACACACTTGTAGGTTGGCTTGAAGCATTCCAAGGCTGGGTTGGAGATTTGCTTGCCGACGCATCACCCCTCCTTTCGGCTATTCTCGTTGACGGCGTAATCGGCGGTGTAGTAGCGGTAGTAGGCTTCCTGCCCCTCGTAATGGTAATGTACTTCCTGCTTGCTTTGCTTGAAGATTGTGGCTATATGTCCCGTGTTGCGGTCGTTCTCGATCCTATCTTCAAGAAGGTCGGTCTTTCCGGCAAGTCCGTTATTCCTTTCGTTATTGGTATCGGATGTGCCGTTCCGGGTATTATGGCAAGCCGTACCATCCGCAATGAGCGTGAGCGCAGAGCTACTGCAATGCTGACTCCTTTCATGCCTTGCGGTGCTAAAATTCCCGTAATTGCTCTGTTTGCCGGTGCGTTCTTTGACGATGCAGGTTGGGTAAGCTTTACAATGTATGCTGTCGGTATCGTTCTGATTTTCCTGTGTGCGCTGCTTGTTAACAAGGTTGCCGGCTACAAAGCAAGAAAATCTTTCTTTATAATAGAACTTCCCGAATACAAGGTTCCCTCTCTTTGGGGTGCATTTAAGTCTATGTGCAGCCGTGGTTGGGCTTACATAGTAAAGGCCGCTACTATCATCCTTCTTTGCAATATGGCAGTACAGTTAATGCAGACCTTTACATGGAGCTTTCAGGTTGCCGAAACCGCCGATTCTTCAATTCTCGCATCTATCGCAGGCCCCTTCGCATATCTTCTTGTACCTGTTGTCGGCGTGCTTTCTTGGCAGTTGGCAGCCGCCGCAGTTACCGGCTTTATCGCAAAGGAAAATGTTGTCGGTACTCTTGCTGTTTGCTTTGTAGGACTTGAAAACCTTATTGATACCGAAGAATTAGCCCTTATGGAGGGTGCAGGTGCAGAAGTTGCAGGCATAATGGCAATTAGCAAGGTTGCGGCATTGGCTTACCTTATGTTTAACCTTTATACTCCTCCTTGCTTCGCCGCTATCGGCGCTATGAACTCCGAAATGAAGAGCGGCAAGTGGGTTTGGGGCGGTATCGGTCTCCAGCTCGGTGTGGGATACACCGTCGGCTATTTGGTTTACACCGTCGGCACACTTATTACTGCTCCCGCGTCTCTTAATATCGGTGCGGCTGTTGGCGGACTTGTTGCAGTTCTCGTTTTTGCGGCAGTTGTAATCGCTTTGATTATGAACACCAACAAGAAATTGAAGACCGAGTACGCATTAGGTTAAAATTATGGAAAACTTTATTATAGTTGTAATACTGCTTGCAATCATAGTCGGTATCGTTCTCTACCTTGTAAGGCAAAAGAAAAAAGGTGTTAAATGTGTCGGCTGCCCACACTCATGCAAATGCAACGGTAATTGTGGCGGTAATTGCACCGATAATCATCAGAAGTAGTTTTAAGGGAGTGTGTTTGGTCGGAACACACTCCCTTTTTAAAAATAAGAGGTAAGCTATGACTGATAATACAATTTTGACTGCCTCACATATTCGATATTTGTTGGCGCTTAAACGGCTTGTTTGAAAACTATTATCACTTATTATTTAT
>CAMFZK010000086.1 GCA_946006915.1 uncultured Clostridia bacterium | reverse complement strand
CAAACAGTGAAACATCATCCTCAACAAACAGTGAAGTCACATCTTCGGAAAATAGTACAACCACATCCTCGTCAAGCAGTGAAACATCATCCGAAAACACCGGTACAGCAATACAAAACAATTAAAACCGCCTAAGGCGGTTTTAATTTTACAACAATTTTTTAAGAAATTTGCCCGTATAGGACTTTTCACATTTAACAATATCTTCGGGTGTACCGCTGAAAAGCACCGTACCGCCCTTGTCCCCGCCTTCGGGACCTAAATCCACAATATAATCGGCGGTTTTAATAACGTCAAGATTGTGTTCTATAACAAGTACGGTATTACCCGCTTCAACCAACCGCTGTAAAACTTCAATAAGTTTGTGAACATCTGCAGTGTGAAGACCGGTTGTCGGTTCGTCTAAAATGTAAATGGTTTTGCCGGTACTTCTTTTGGAAAGTTCGGTTGCCAATTTAACACGCTGTGCCTCGCCGCCTGAAAGGGTTGTGGAGGACTGACCGATTTTGATATACCCAAGACCCACATCATAAAGGGTTTTTAACTTGCGGTGAATTTTCGGTATGCTTTCAAAAAAGTACATACCCTCCTCAACCGTCATTTCAAGTACATCATAAATATTTTTGCCCTTGTATTTAATGCTTAAAGTCTCCCTGTTATATCGGCTGCCTCCGCACACTTCGCAAGGTACGTAAATATCCGGCAAAAAGTGCATTTCAATTTTTAAAATACCGTCGCCTTGGCATGCCTCGCACCGTCCGCCCTTAATATTAAAGGAAAATCTGCCGGCATTATATCCGTGCATTTTGGCATCCTTTGTAGAGGCAAAAAGTTCACGTATATCCCCAAACACACCCGTATAGGTTGCGGGGTTGGAACGTGGGGTTCTGCCAATAGGGGATTGGTCAATATTTATTACCTTGTCAAGATTTTCTATACCCTCAATAGATTTATATTCGCCCGGAATGGTTTTAGCGTTATTCAGTTTATTAGCCAAAACCTTATAAATAATTTCATTTACAAGGGAGGATTTACCGCTGCCCGAAACACCCGTAACACAGGTAAATGTCCCAAGCGGAATTTTTACATTTACTCTTTTAAGGTTATTTTCCGAAGCCCCTTTTACGGTTAAAAACGCACCGTTGCCTTTTCTTCTCGTCTTTGGTACTGGTATTAGTTTTCTGCCGTACAAATAGTCCGAAGTAAGCGACTGCTTGCAATCTTCAAACTTATCAATTTCACCCGAAAATACAACATTACCGCCGTGTATACCGGCACCCGGACCGATATCAAGAATATAATCGGCAGCACGCATTGTATCCTCGTCGTGTTCAACCACAATTACGGTATTACCTAAATCACGAAGCCGTTTTAGAGTGGAAATCAGTCGGTCATTATCCCTCTGATGCAAACCAATACTCGGTTCATCGAGTATATAAAGCACACCCATAAGCGAAGAACCGATTTGGGTGGCAAGCCGTATTCTTTGGCTTTCCCCACCCGAAAGAGTACCCGAAGCACGTGAAAGGTTAAGATAATCAAGTCCCACACTTTGCAAAAAACTTAACCGCTCACGAATTTCTTTTAAAATCGGTTTGGCTATCATACCGTCACGCTGACCGAAGTTTAAAGAATTTATAAACTCCAGTTCGTCATTAACCGACATATCGCAAAATTCAATAATATTCTTACCGCCCACGGTTACCGCCAAAAATTCGGGTTTAAGGCGTTTTCCGCCGCAGTCGGGACAGGGGGATTCGGTCATATAACTTTCAATTTCGTTTCTCGCATAATCGCTCGTGGTGGTTTTATACCGTCTTTCAAGGTTGTTAATAACCCCCTCAAACTCGGCATAATAGGTTCCTCCGCCGAAATCGTTTGTGCGTACCAATTTAATTTTTTCGCCCTTTGTTCCGTACAAAACGGCATTTTTACCCTCCGGCGGTATATCCTTAAAAGGTAAATTTATATCAAAATTATAATGTTCCGCAATACCTCTGTAATACATTTCGGCTATTGTGGAAGAATCGGGGCTTATCCAAGAATTTACACCCCAACCCGACGCTTTAATTGCACCCTCAAGCAAGGATTTTTCCTCGTCAAAAATAACAAGTTTGGGGTTTACCTTCATAAATATTCCAAGTCCCGTACAGGTAGGACAAGCCCCGAAAGGACTGTTAAAAGAAAACATAGTAGGGGTAAGTTCGGGTATGCTTATACCGTGCTCGTCACAGGCATAGGTTTGTGAAAACTGCATTTCCTCGCCGCCTATAACATCAACTGAAATTAAACCGCCCGAAAGGGTTACGGCAGTTTCAATACTGTCGGTAAGCCGGGGTACAATGTCTTCCTTTATAACAAGGCGGTCTACAATAACCTCTATAATATGTTTTTTATTCTTTTCAAGTTTAATTTCTTCGGAGAAATCGTAAATATTGCCGTCTATCCTTGCCCTAACGTAACCCTGTTTGCGGATATTTTCAAGTTCCTTTTTGTATTCGCCTTTCCTCCCTTTAACTATGGGAGAAAGTATTTGAATTTTACTTCCCGTTTCTAAAGTCATAACGGCGTCTACAATTTGGTCGGTTGTTTGTTGAGTAATTTCCTTGCCGCAAACAGGACAGTGCGGAACACCCACTCGTGCGTATAAAAGCCGTAAATAATCGTATATTTCGGTCACTGTACCAACGGTGGAACGAGGGTTTTTAGAGGTTGTTTTTTGGTCTATTGAAATTGCGGGTGAAAGCCCCTCTATAACCTCTACATTTGGTTTTTCCATCTGCCCTAAAAACTGGCGTGCGTAAGAAGAAAGCGACTCAACATACCGCCTTTGTCCCTCGGCATAAATAGTATCAAACGCAAGGGACGACTTACCGCTTCCCGAAAGTCCCGTAAAAACAATAAGTTTATCCCTTGGAATTTCTACATCAATATTTTTCAGGTTATGCTCGTTTGCACCTTTGATAATTATTTTTTCGCTTGCCAAAAGTTTTAACCCTTCCTTAACTTGTTAATTTTGTCACGTAATGTTGCGGCATATTCAAATTCAAGTATTTTTGCCGCCGCTTTCATTTCGTTTGTCAGCCGTTTAATTTCTGCCTCACGCTCTGCTTTGGACATTTTAGATATCGGCTTATCCTTAATTTTAGGGCCGATTTCAATAACCTCGTGAACGTTTTTAATAATCGTTTTGGGGGTTATGCCGTTTTGTTCGTTATATTTTTGCTGAATTGCACGTCTTCTTTCGGTTTCGGTTATTGCCCTTTCCATAGAGGGTGTTACGCTGTCAGCGTACATAATAACCGTACCCTCTGCATTACGGGCGGCACGGCCGATAGTTTGCACAAGTGAAGTTTCACTTCGCAAAAAACCCTCTTTGTCGGCATCCAGTATTGCAACAAGGGATACTTCGGGAATATCAAGTCCCTCACGCAACAGGTTTATACCGACCAAAACATCAAACTCACCCAACCGCAAATCCCTGATAATTTCCATACGCTCAATAGTATCAACATCATAGTGCATATAGCGCACTTTTATATCAAGGTTTGAAAGATAGTCGGTTAAATCCTCTGCCATTTTTTTAGTAAGTGTTGTAACCAAAACACGTTGTTTTTTCGCAATCCGACTGTTAATTTCGCCTACAAGGTCGTCAATCTGTCCCTCGGTAGGTCTTACCGAAATAAGCGGGTCTAAAAGTCCCGTAGGTCTTATTACCTGCTCTACAATTTGTGCCGCTTTTTCTTTTTCAAATTCGCCCGGTGTTGCCGAAACAAAGACCGCTTGGTTGATGTGGTTATAAAATTCACCGAAGTTTAAGGGGCGGTTATCAAAAGCAGAGGGCAAACGAAAACCGTATTCCACAAGGTTTTCTTTCCTTGCCCTGTCCCCGCCGTACATACCCCGTACTTGGGGTAATGTCACGTGGGATTCGTCCACAAAAAGTAAAAAATCTTTCGGGAAATAATCAAGCAAGGTAGACGGCACACTGCCTGGCGCTCTGCGGGAGAGTACCCTCGAATAGTTTTCAACCCCCTTGCAAGTGCCTATTTCACGCAACATTTCAATATCGTATTCGGTGCGTTGACGTATTCTCTGCGCCTCTATCAACTGCTCGTTTTCAATAAAGTAGTTTACACGCTCTTCCATTTCCTGTTTGATTTCGTCTAACGCATCGCTTAATTTATCCTGCGGTACAATATAGTGTGACGCAGGGTAAATAGCAATATGCGAAAGCAACGTTTTGGCTTCGCCGGTTACGGTGTTAATTTCGCAAATGCGGTCAATTTCGTTCCCGAAAAATTCCACCCTAATTGCGTTTTCCATACTGTAAGCGGGGAAAATTTCCACCGTATCGCCACGTACACGGAACTTGTTTCTTACAAAGTTAATATCGTTTCGCTCGTACTGCAAATCAACCAGTTTTGCAATTAAATCGTCACGGCTTTTTTCCATTCCCGCTCGCAAAGAAATAACCATATTACGGTAATCAATAGGGTTACCGAGTGAATATATACACGAAACCGACGCCACAATAATAACGTCACGCCGTTCGGACAAAGCACAGGTGGCACTGTGACGCAGTTTATCAATTTCATCGTTTATGGAAGAATCTTTTTCAATATAAGTGTCACTTCCAGGAATATATGCTTCGGGTTGATAATAGTCGTAGTAGGACACAAA
>CAMFZK010000085.1 GCA_946006915.1 uncultured Clostridia bacterium | reverse complement strand
GAAAGGGTTAATTTTTCGCCGTAAATTAAAATACCCGTAACGGTTGCCACCACCGGTTCTAACGTGGCAATAATAGGCGCTACCGATGCCTCAACCCCCAAAAGTCCCTTTGTGTAGAAAATATAGGGTATTACGGTGTTAAACAAAGCCATTAAAATGAGTGTAAAAAGTGCGGTATCGGAAGAAAACAAAACCGAAACTGTTTTTGTCACATTTATTAAAGGCAGACAAAAAACAGCGGAAAACAGAAAGGTATAAAAGGTAATTGTAAAGGTGCTGTACCCTTTGTCTATGAGTATTCTGCTGAATATGGTATAAAGTGCGTAACCGAGTCCCGTAAGCAACCCGAATATTATTGCAACAGGTGTCAGTCTTTCTTTTGCCCCCAAAACCCCCGTTACAAACAAACAACCGACAAAGGCAACCAAAAGGGCGCAAACCTTTTTAAAGGTTAATTTTTCTTTAAATAGGAAAACCGAAAGTATTACAACAAAAAAGGGTGCGGTATATAAAAGCACCGCCGCCACCGAAAGCGAGGTTAAACTCATTGTTTTGTAATAACTGTAATTAAACAAAATAATGCTGAAAACCGCCGCACCGACAAAAAAGGGTAAATCTTTTAACTTGACCTTGAAAAACTTTTTGTCTTTAAAAAGAATTAACACCGCTAATATTAAAGCGGTAAAAAACGAACGCCCGAAAACTATTCCCATTTGGGACAAAGAAGTAGCAGAAAGTGTTCTTACATAAATACCGGCAGTACCCCAAAATATTGCCGAAATTAAAATATACAAAAAATGCAGATTTATTTTACGTTTCATAAAAACCTCTCAACAAAAAAACAGGCAAAATCACAAATAATTTTACCTGTCTATTCTACATATATTTGGGCAAACTGTCAAGTCAGTTATTAACCGCATGGCAGTACCCGTAGGTGCTTTCGGTAAGTCCCTCAAAACGGAAACCCATTTTTGCAAGACCGTCCAACATAGCGGGAAGTGCTTCAACCGTAGTGCCTTTTGCCGCTGAATCGTGCATTAGTACGCAAATTGAATTTTTATTTGCCGATTGGATTAAAACATTGTTAACTATCTGCGCTGCGGGAACGTTGTTACGCTCGGCATCGCCCGAAGAAACATTCCAGTCAAAATAGGCGTAACCTTTGGCTTTAACTTGGTTTGTAAGGCGGGACATTATACCAACGCAATATTTTTTGCTAACCCCGTTACTTCCACCGCCGGGGAAACGCATTATTTTGGATTTTATTCCTATTATCTGTTCAACCTTGTTTGAAATTGCCTCCAAATCGGCAAAATAAGCGTCGGTACTGCTATAAATAACGTTATATTTGTGCGAGTCGGAATGAAGACCCACAACGTGTCCACGCTCGTGAATTTGTTTTACATAGTCAAGTTTTCCGCTGCTGCCTATTACAAAAAAGGTTGCCTTGGCATTAAACCTATCAAGAATATCTAAAATTTTAAGAGTATTGTCCGAAGGGCCGTCATCAAAGGTAAGGTAACAAACTTTATCGGCAGGGGGATAAACCGATTGAGGCGAATTTTGTAAAGCAGTTAATTTTTCCGCCTCAATCAATTTCTCGGCATTAAGTTTTTCAATTTCTGTTTTAAGATTGTTGTTTTCTTTTTGCAAATTACCGTTTTCGGTTTGTGCCTGTTCTAATTTTTGGTTAAGTTCGCCGTTTTGTTTTTCCTTTTCGGCTATTTGGTTTTTAGCATCGTCAAGTTGTTTTGTAATTTCGGTAATTTGGGTTTTGTTTTGTTTAATGGTTTTGTTTTTAGCGCCAATTACAAAAAACGAAACCGAAAGTGCAAATGTCAGCAATACAACAACCGCATAAACAAGAATGTTTTTATTTAACTTAATTTTCATTCTGCCACCACCTTTCCTTTTATTTGCTCTTTCATTTTAGCACATATATAAATAAACGCAAATGACAAATTGATTACAATTTAATTTTTAGTTGCCAAAACGGTTACAAAATGATATAATAGTTAAAAATTATTATTTTTTTGGAGTGTTATTATGCTTAACAATATTGTAATTACAAGTGACAGTACTTCAGATTTAAGCCCCGCTCTTCGTGAGCGCTATAACATAAAGATCCTTCCGCTTGGCGTAAATTTGGGGGACAAAACCTATTTTGACGGTGTAGATATTACACCCGACGAAATTTACGAACACCACAAAAGAACAGGTGAATTACCCAAAACCACCGCTACTAACGTGGGTGACTGTATTGACTTTTTTAAACCCTTTGCCGAAGCTGGAAAAACAGTTATTCACTTCACAATAAGTTCGGAAATGTCCTCTACCTATAACAATTCGGTTCTTGCTTCAAAAGAGTTTGAAAATGTTTATGTAATAGATTCGCAAAACCTCAGTACCGGTATAGGTCTTTTAGTAATTTCCGCCGCAGAAATGGCAGAAAGCGGTATGCCCGCCCCCGAAATTGTGGAAAAAATTAACGCACTTATCCCCTGTGTTGATGCTTCGTTTGTTATTGACAGTTTGGAATATCTTCACAAAGGCGGCCGTTGTTCCTCTGTTGCAATGTTAGGTGCTAACCTTTTGAAATTAAAACCCTGCATTGAAGTTAAAAACGGTAAAATGGATGTTGGCAAAAAGTACCGCGGTAAATTCAGCGAAGTTTTAAAACAGTATGTTGCAGAACGTATAGGAAACGGCGAAGGCATAAATTTAGACCGTGTTTTCGTTACCCACGCAGGATGCGACCCCGATTTGGTTGATGAAATTGTCAATGAAGTTAAAAACACCGCACCCTTTAAAGAGGTGTTTATGACTCGTGCCGGTTGTACCGTTTCTTCCCATTGCGGTGCAAATACATTAGGTGTTCTTTTTGTCCGCAATACACCTATTGAATAAAACCGAATAGTATATATTAGGGGTTTTAAAAAGGGTATCCTGCTTATCGGCGGCATAACGGTTATGTCTTTAAATTACCGATTCACCCCTTTAATATAAAAAGACCGTCTTTTTAGGCGGTCTTTTTTATTGATATTTTTGAAAGAATGTGTTAAAATCAATTTATTATATTAAAAAGGACTGATTTTATGAAAACTGTTGTGTCGGTTATCGGAAAGGACTCGGTAGGAATTACTGCAGACGTCAGTGCAGTTTGCAGAGATTGCAACGCAAATATTCTTGATATTACCCAATCGGTAATTCAAGATATATTCGTAATGGTAATGCTTACCGATATTAAGGAATTAAACTGTTCTTTTGCCGATTATTCTGAAAAAATGAAAAATTTAGGCAAAAAAAAGGGACTGGATATTCGTGTTATGCACGAAGATGTTTTTAATTCAATGCACAGGATTTAAGGAGCGTTCCCAATGATAAACATTAACGATATTTTTGAAACCGTAAATATGATTTCGGAAGAAAATCTTGACATACGTACTATCACTATGGGTATATCTCTGCTTGACTGCTGTGATTCCGACCCCGAAAAAGCGTGTGAAAAAATTTATAACAAAATCACCCGTCTTGCAGGAAATCTTGTAAAAGTCGGCGAAGATATTGAACGTGAATACGGTATTCCGATTATAAATAAGCGTATTTCGGTAACCCCTATTTCTATGATTATTGCTTCTTCCGGCGGTGACCCCGTTATGTACGCCAAAACACTTCAGCGTGCAGCAGATGCAACAGGTGTAAACTTTATCGGCGGTTTTTCCGCTTTGGTACATAAGGGATTTTCCGCAGGGGACGAAGCACTTATCCGCTCTATCCCAAGGGCTTTAAGTGAAACTTCCAATGTTTGTTCTTCGGTTAATATCGGTTCAACTAAATCGGGCATAAATATGGACGCCGTAAAACTTATGGGCGAAATTATCCGTGAAACTGCCGAAATTACCGCCGACCGTGAGTGTATCGGCTGTGCTAAATTGGTTGTATTTTGCAATGCGGTAGAAGATAACCCCTTTATGGCGGGGGCTTTTCACGGCGTGGGCGAGCCGGACTGTGTAATACATGTCGGTGTATCGGGTCCCGGTGTTGTGCAGGCGGCACTTAAAAAATGCCCTAACGGTGATTTAGGCGAACTTGCGGAAATTATTAAACGCACCGCCTTTAAAATTACCCGTATGGGTCAGTTAGTAGGCAGCGAGGCATCAAAACGGCTCGGCGTACCTTTCGGTATTGTGGATCTGTCTTTAGCACCCACCCCCGCAATAGGTGACTCGGTTGCCCATATTTTGGAAGAAATGGGACTTGAAACCTGCGGTACACACGGCACTACCGCCGCTTTGGCAATGCTTAATGACGCAGTTAAAAAAGGCGGTGTAATGGCTTCTTCCTACGTCGGCGGACTTTCGGGTGCGTTTATTCCCGTCACCGAAGATGCAGGTATGATAGATGCCGCACGTTCGGGAGACCTTTTGCTTGAAAAGTTAGAGGCAATGACCGCCGTTTGCTCGGTAGGACTTGATATGATTGCAATTCCGGGCGAAACCCCCGCGGAAGTAATTTCGGCAATAATTGCCGACGAAGCGGCTATCGGTATGGTTAATTCCAAAACCACCGCAGTAAGGGTTATTCCCGCTATCGGCAAAAAAACGGGCGAAGAACTAAACTTCGGCGGACTTTTGGGTTCGGGACCTATTATGAGGGTAAACCTTACAAAAAGTCCCAAAAAGTTTATCGACCGTGCAGGCAGAATTCCTGCCCCAATGCAGAGTTTGAAAAATTAACACAAGCGTACCAAAAGGCAGTATCATACGGGTACTGCTTTTTGTATTTTTAATATAAAAATCTTATAAATTTATTGCAGTTAAGG
>CAMFZK010000084.1 GCA_946006915.1 uncultured Clostridia bacterium | reverse complement strand
TTCGATTCCCATCACCCGCTCCAAATCCCCAAAGGCGTATGCTTTTGGGGATTTACTTTTTAACTCTTAACTTTTCACTCTTCACTACATATGCCTTTGGCGCTTTGGAAGTAATATGTTGTAGTGAAAAGTGAACCTTTTTTATTTCAAAACAATTATCCCACCCTTTTTGAGGGTGGGATAAAATTTTAAGAGCATTTTTGTTATAGTATTAACAACTTTTAATTTTTGAAATATGGGTGGTTAAAAATTCCCCTTTAAATTCACGGGAAAGCATTTCTTTTAACGGCTCTACAATAACATCTTCGGTGTTAAAATGCCCTGCGTCAAACAGCGCTATACCGTTTTCTAAAGCCCATAAAAAATGACTGTGCTTAACATCGGCGGTAATTAAGGCATCGCAGTTAAAACCGTGGGCATCTTCAACAAAATTTCCTCCGCTACCCGAACAAAGCAGAACGGTTTTAATCGGTTTTTCGGCAGGTGCGTATTTAACAGTACCGCCTAAAACGTTTTTAAGTTTATTTGCTAAAACATCACTTGAAATAGGGGATATTTCACACTTTATTAAAGTGTATCCGTCCGCCGCCGTAACAAATTCCTTTGTTTTGGGGGATAGAGAATCACAAAGCACATCGGTAACGCCGTTCTTGGCAATATCAAGATTAGTGTGCATACAAATTACCGAAAGTCCGTTTTCTATTAACTTGTGAACGATACTGCCTTTAAGCACATTTTTAAGCGGGTGAAAAATTACAGGGTGGTGGGTAATTATTAAATTGCAACCGTTTTTCACCGCTTGCTCTATGACGTCACTTGTGCAGTCAAGCGCAATTAGAGTTTTTGTGACTGTTGCATTTTCATCACCAACCAAAATACCCACATTATCAAAATCGCAGGCAGTATCGGTTGGGAAGTGGTTGTTTAAAAATTTAAAAATATCTTTTACGGTCATTTTACGCCTTCTTAACAAAAGAATCTTTAAGTGCTACCGTGCGGTTAAATACAAGGGCGTTATCGCTACTGTCCTTATCAACACAGAAATAACCTTGACGCATAAATTGGAAAGTATCTCCCACCTCGACATCAGCATAAGATTTATCAAGTTTACAGCCGTTAAGCACGGTTAAAGAATCGGGGTTGAGGTTGTCTGCAAAGGAGGAAACACCTTCTTCATCACTTGGGTTGGGGACATTGAAAAGTCGGTCATAAAGGCGGACTTCGGTGTCAATGCAGTTGTTGGCGTCAACCCAATGCAAAGTACCTTTAACCTTTCTGCCGTCGGGTGTTTCGCCGCCGAAAGATTCGGGGTCATAGGTGGCGTGAACAAGCGTGATATTACCGTTTTCGTCGGTTTCGTGGGAAGCATATTTAATGTAGTAAGCACCCTTTAAACGAACTTCCTTTTGCGGACACAAACGGAAATATTTTCCGGGCGGGTTTAACATAAAGTCGTCCTGCTCAATAAATATTTCACGGGAGAAAGTAACGGTAGTTTTGCCGAGTTCGGGTTTATTCGGGTTAATATCAACCGAAATTTCTTCGGTTTTATTTTCGGGGTAATTATCAATTATAACCTTTAAGGGGCGTAAAACCGCCATTGCACGGTCGGCGTTTTCGTTCAAATAATCCCTAACACAGGATTCAAGCAAAGCATAGTCAATAACGCTGTACGCTTTGGAAACACCGATTTTATCAACAAAAGCACGAACTGCTTTAGCGGGGTAACCGCGTCTTCTCATACCGCAGATTGTTGCCATTCTCGGGTCGTCCCAACCGCTTACCAAACCGTCATTAACAAGTTTTAAACACTTGCGTTTACTTGTTAAGGTGTAGTTTACATTCATTCGTGCAAACTCAATTTGGCGGGGAGGGGTGGGAATTTCCAAAACCTGTAAGAACCAGTTATAAAGCGGTCTGTGGTTTTCAAATTCAAGTGAACAAAGCGAGTGGGTAACACCCTCTTTAGCGTCACTTAAAGGGTGGGCAAAATCGTACATCGGGTAAACGCACCATTTGTCCCCTGTGCGGTGGTGGGTGGCTTTCATAATGCGGTAAATAATCGGGTCACGCATATTAAGGTTTGAAGAGGACATATCAATTTTAGCACGAAGTACCATAGCGCCGTTTTCAAATTCGCCTTTGGTCATTCTTGCGAATAAAGCCCTTGTTTCCTCAATAGGGCGGTCACGGTAGGGAGAATTTTTACCCGGTTCTGTTAATGTTCCTCGCATTTCCTTTATTTCGTCCGGAGTAGATTCGTCAATATATGCAAGACCTTTATCAATAAGTTTTAATGCGCATTCGTAAATATAATCAAAATAATCCGAAGCGTAGTAAACATTGTCCCATTTAAAGCCGAGCCATTTAATGTCCTCTTTAATAGCGTCTACATATTCAACGTCTTCTTTGGTGGGATTAGTGTCATCAAGCCGGAGATTGCAAGTTCCGCCGTATTTTTCGGCAGTTGCAAAGTCAATGCAAATGGCTTTTGCGTGGCCTATGTGCAAATATCCGTTCGGTTCGGGCGGAAAACGGGTTTGTACTTTATTATAAACACCCTCCGCTAAATCTTTGTCAATAAAATCGTGAATAAAGTTAGAAGATTTGTTTTCTTCTTCATTTATAATAATTTCTTCCATAATTCAACCTCTTACAGCATTTTCAATGCGTTCAATACATCTATCTTTACCCAAAACCTGCATAATACTGCAAAGGTCGGGTGTGTTGCGTCTGCCGGTTATCGCAATGCGAAGAACCGTGCTTAAATCGCCTGCGTGTCCCTTATACTTTTCGGGATTCGCTTTATATTCTTTGGTTTCGCTTGCAAATTGAAGTTTTGGCGCAATTTCTTTAATTTTGTTAAACCAAGTCTGTTTATCGTCGGTATCGGAATAAACCGATTTATACTCGTTAAGGAAAGCGACGGCAGCCTCTTTTGAAATATTTTCGGGCAAAGTAAAATCGGGGGAATACAATTCGTCAAACATATACGAAAAATACTCCTTAACCTCATTCCATTTTGCAATATCTTTTCTCGGTTTCGGTACGTCACGGTCAATAGCAAATACCGCTTTGGTATAGTCGGGATTGCGGGTTAAAATTTCGTAAAACTCTTTGTCAAATTCCTTTGCCCAGTCGGTAACTAAAGAGTACATTTGGGTACTCGAAAGGCGGCAAACACGGTTTTTACTTACGTCAATAAGTTTAACAGGGTCAAACAAAGCGCCCGAAACGCTCATTTTCTTTAAATTAAACTTAAAGTCTTTGTAAGATTTATCGGGGTTTGCCCTGCGCCAATCTTCAAAATCCGAGGCGGCAATGGTCATTAAATATTCAATAACACATTCACTCATATACCCTTGCTCGGCAAAGAAATGTACTGCGGCTTCGGGGTCTTTACGTTTGGAAATTTTGCGTTTTGCGCCGCCGTCCAATTTCATAATAGGGGAGATGTGACCGTATTTCGGCGGTTTGAACCCTAAAATTTTAAACAACTGAATGTGTTTCGGTACCGAAGAAATCCACTCATCGCCGCGAAGAACGTGGGTAGTGTGCATTAAATGGTCGTCAACAGCGTGTGCAAAGTGGTAAGTAGGAATACCGTCCGATTTTAAAAGCACAAAATCTTCGTCATTTTCCGGCATTTCGATTTTGCCTTTAACCGCATCTTCAAATATAATTTTGTTTTGCTCATTACCGGGGGATTTTAAACGGATAACAAAGGGCTTACCCTGGTCTATTAACTCTTTTGCCTCAGCATAAGTAATGTTGCGGTGTTTTGCCCATTCGCCGTGGTAACCGGTACGGATTTTTCGGCTTTCCTGAATGTTTCTTACTTCTTCAAGTTCTTCCGCCGTGCAAAAACAGGGGTAGGCAAGTCCCTCTTTAATTAGTTTTTTAACATAGGTTTGGTAAATTTCGGCACGTTCGCTTTGTTTATACGGTCCGTATTCGCCCTTTTGGTTTGTACCGCTGAAAAAGCCCTCGTCAATTTCAACCGAAAAACGGTTAAGACCGTCAATAATATCTTCAATACCGCCTTTTATTTCACGCTTTTTGTCAGTATCTTCAATACGGGTATAAAAAACTCCGCCCGAAGATGTTGCGGTAATGCGGTTTACAAGGGCCGCAAACAAAGTGCCTAAATGTAAATAACCCGTAGGACTCGGTGCTATTCGGGTAACCCTTGCACCCTCCGGCAAATTGCGGGCAGGGTAAAGATTTTCGTAATATTCGGGTTCTTTTGTGATATTGGGTAAAAGTAAATCGGCTAATAAAATATTGTCTGTCATAATTTCCTCATCTTTAAAAAACAAAGGGTATTCACAATACCCTTTGAAAATTTGTTATTTTGATAAAAGTTTATTTAGTTCGTTCATAAAGGTGTTGATATCCTTAAACTGGCGGTAAACCGAAGCAAAGCGAACATAAGCCACTTCGTCAATATTTTTAAGTTTTTCCATAACAAGTTCGCCTATTTTTTCACTGCTTACTTCACGGTCAAGCGAATTTTGAATTATAACTTCAATTTCGTCAATCATATTGTCAAGCGTGTCAAACGAAACGGGACGTTTTTCACAAGCACGCAATAAACCGTTCATCAACTTGTCACGGTTAAAGGTTTCACGGGATTTATCCTTTTTAATAACAATAATGGGCAAACTTTCAATTACTTCGTAGGTGGTGAAGCGTTTTGAACATTGTAAACATTCACGTCTGCGACGAATACGCTGACCTTCGTCGGTTGGGCGTGAATCAATTACCTTACTTTCTTCATAACCGCAAAAAGGACATTTCATACCTAATACTCCTTTAAAGAAAAAAGTTAAATAAATTACTTGTATTATACAATAT
>CAMFZK010000083.1 GCA_946006915.1 uncultured Clostridia bacterium | reverse complement strand
AATAAGTGTTCCTATTTCAATTCCAAAAGCGGTATCGTAATTAACTATATAAGAAATTCCGTTTTGTTTGTTATCTTTATTGTAATAATAGTTAATAACTCCGTTGTCTATTAAAACATTCTTTTCACCTTCGGTAACTTCAAAAATAAAAGCGGTTTCGGAATGTGTATCGTCGTCACTTTCTGTTTGCTTATTTTCAAACTCTTGGCTTTGCTTAGAAAGTTTCGAGGTTACCTCGTCAATATCATTTCCTAAAGAAAATTCCGCTTCGGGCATTATACCCATTTTTGCGTAATACTCAAGGTCGATTTTAGATGTATTATTATTCTTTTTTTCACCGCAAGAAGTAAAAGTTAAAACAATAAAGCAACACAAAAATATAGAAAAAAGTTTTTTCATAATATATTCCTTCTTAATTCTTTGATAAACTGTTAAGTAAATCGTTTCTTAAATTCCACAAATCTTCGGACAAGTCCACATAATATGTGTGCGGATTTTCAAAACGCTTTACTTCGTCCCACAAAGAGTCAACCTGTTCGGCTCGGTAGTTTGAAATTTCTTTAACGCTTGGGTTTTCGTAAACAAGTTTTCCCTTTTCAAACAACTTAACCTGAAGTTTTTTAGCAACAAAGTTGGAAACGGTTTTTCTTTTCCAAGTGTGAACCGAATCGAAAATTTCGTACGGTTCGCTGCTGTCTATTTTTTCGTAATGCAATGTAATAACATCGGCAATTGCTTTGCCGGTATCACGGTCATAAAGCCGCCACGGGATTTTAGCACCGGGTAAAGTAATTTTTGCGGTATTTTCACTTATCTTGATTTTAGGCATAATTTCGCCTTTTTCCTCTACTGCGGAAAGTTTATAAACACCGCCGAAGACTGCCTCGCTTGATGCGGTAATAAGACGTTCGCCTACACCGTAACTGTCAATTTGAGCGCCTTGTCTTGCCATATCTCTGATTAGGTATTCGTCCAAAGAGTTGGAAACGCAGATTTTACAGTCGCTGTATCCTGCCTCATCAAGCATTTTACGGGCTTTTTTGGTAATATAGGTAATGTCACCGCTGTCAATTCTAATACCTACCGGGCGTTTACCTAACGGTTTTAAAACTTCGTCAAAAACCTTTATTGCATTAGGAATACCCGATTTTAAAACATTATAAGTATCTACAAGTAATAGGCAACTGTCAGGGTATTTTTCGGCATAGGTTTTAAAGGCGGTGTATTCGTCTTTAAACAACTGTACCCAACTGTGTGCCATAGTGCCGGATGCTTTAACCCCGAAATCCTTTGCGGTAAGCAAGCAGGAAGTACCCGCACAACCGCCTATTATAGCGGCTCTTGCACCGTAATATGCAGCACCGTTACCGTGCGCACGGCGTGCGCCGAATTCCATTACGGGTTTACCCTCTGCCGCACGGCAAATACGGTTTGCTTTGGTGGCAATAAGGGACTGATGGTTTATTGTAACAAGTATCATAGTTTCAAGCATAAGCGCCTGCATTGCAGTACCTCTTACGGTTACAATGGGTTCTTTCGGAAATATTACCGTTCCTTCGGGAATTGCCCAAACATCACAATCAAATTTAAAGTCTTTTAAATAGTCTATAAATTCGTCGCAAAACAAATTGAGTGATTTTAAATATTCAATATCGTCGTCATCAAAATGTAAATCGCACAAATACTCAATTAACTGTTCAAGACCTGCCATAATGGCATAACCGCCGTCGTCGGGTACACGGCGGAAGAACATATCAAAATATGTTACGGTATCCCTCATATCGCTTGTAAAAATACCGTTTGCCATTGTAAGTTCGTACATATCCATTAACATTGTGAGATTAAATTTTTTATTTTTCATAACTATCAGTCCTCACATTTTTTCGGGCGCATCAATTTTCATAAGTGTTAAAACATTTTTAATTGCGGTAGCCGTTGCGGTACACAAAGAAATTCTTGCCTGCATTAGGTCTTCGTCTTCCCCTTTTACACGGCAGGAAGAATAAAATTTATGAAATTTTGTTGCAAGTTCTTCTACATAGTGTGTTATCTTGGTCGGGTCATAAGATTTTGCCGAAGCGATAATCTCGTCAGTAAGTGCCGCAATATGAAGAATAAGTTCCTTTTCGTCCGCCGAATTTAAAAGCAGTAACTGTTCTTTGGTACAGTTTACGGGCTTAATTCCCTCGCTTTCAAGGTTTCTTAAAATACTGCAAATACGTGCATAAGCGTACTGAACATAATAAACAGGGTTACTGTTAGACTGGTTAACCGCTAAATCCAAATCAAAATCAAAGTGGGAATTGGGTTCTCTTAAATTAAAGAAAAATCTTGCGGCGTCTATCGGTACTTCATCCAAAAGTGTTACCAAAGTAATTGCTTTACCCGAACGTTTTGAAGCTTTAATAACTTCACCGTCACGCACTAAACGAACCATTTGCATAAGCACAACATCAAGACGTGAAGCATCTACACCAAGAGCCGTCAAAGCAGCTTTTAATCTTGGTACATAACCGTGGTGGTCAGCACCTAAAATATCAATCGCTTTATCAAAATTACGGGTTACAAGTTTATTGTAATGGTAGGCAATGTCGGGTACAACATAGGTAGGTACACCGTTTGCACGGACAAGCACAAAATCTTTATCGCAACCGAATTCCGTAGCTTTAAACCAAAGTGCATCTTCGTTTTCATAGGTGTAACCGCTTTGTTTAAGCAGTTCAATAATTCGGTTTGTTTCGCCGTTATTATGAAGTGTGCTTTCTTTAAACCAAGTGTCATACTTAATGCGGTATTTTGCAAGGTCACGTTCAAGACCTTCAATATTTTTAGGCAAAGCAAACCCTACTAGTGCTTTTCTTCTGGTTTGCTCGTCCTTTTCTACAAAACTGTCACCGTAAATTTCGGCAAACGCTTTTGCGTGGGCAATAATATCCTCCCCGTGGTAGGAATCTTCCGGCATTTCTATTCCGTCTTTATAAAGTTCCAAATATCTTAAATCAAGCGACAAACCGAATTTGTTAATTTGGTTACCCGCATCGTTAATGTAAAATTCCCTTTCGGTGTAATATCCCGCCGCATCAATAACCGCCGCAAGACAGTCACCCAAAGCGCCGCCGCGTGCGTTTCCTATGTGCATCGGTCCTGTCGGGTTTGCGGAAACAAATTCAACAAGCACCCGTTTACCCTCACCGTAATTACTTCTGCCGTAGTTTTCCTTTTTGTCAATTACATCTGCCACAATGTCAGCATAATAATCCTGTTTTAAAAACAGATTTATAAATCCCGGACCTGCAATTTCGTATTTTTCAATATAGCTTGTGCTGAAATCTGCGTGAGATAGAATATCTTCCGCAATCATACGGGGGGCTTTTCTGAAAAGTTTAGACCAAACCATAGCAGCGTTAATGGCATAATCGCCGTGAGAGCGGTTTGCGGGAACTTCTATTGCAAAGTCGCAAAGTTCCGCTTGCGGCAAACTGCCGTCTTGCATAGCGCTTATTGCCGCATTTTTTATAATGTTTTTAATTTCCTCTTTAGTTTTTGAAACAATTAGTGACATTTTAATTAACCTCTCTGATAGATATATTAACCTTGTTACGGCTAAGCAGTTGCAAACCCGTATCAATAGTATAATTCATTGTAATATTTCCGCCGTCATCGCTTAAATTTGCTAAAACCTTTTCACCGAAAATTCCCAAAGAAAATTCTCCGTTCGGTGTGGCGTAAAGGCAGTTGTTTCTAACCCCTTTTTCAATTACCATTCGGCTGTTATATGCACCTTTGCGTTGCAAAACTACCGAAGCATTCGGCTTAACGTAAAGGGTTGTTTTAATTTCACCCTCAACCTCCATCAGTTTACTTTCATCATAGGAAATAAAGTAACTTCCGTCCCTAAAACCGTAACGGGCATCGGTTGTAAATTCAATTTTATCGGTACTGTCTTCCACCGTTTGTTCGGTTTTAATTTCAATAATAACATCCTTTATCATAAACTGCTTAAATCCACCTCTTGCACTTGGGTTTCGTCAATATCCTTTCCTAAAAGGATTGATGCTTGGTATCTGAAAGAATCGGGTTTGTCGCTTACATAAAATTTATGACTAGCCGAATTTTTTTCAGATTGTAGATTATTCTTTGCCAAATACTCTTTAACAGCGCTTGCGGTAGATGTTCCCGCATTTATTAAGGTAACATCTTTTCCCATAATTTTAGTTATTGCATCACTTAAAACAGGATAATGCGTGCAACCTAAAATAAGGGTATCTGCACCGAAGTCAATAATCGGCTTTAAATAACGTTCAACCGTTTTTGTAACTACCAAATCATCGGCAGAATACCAACCCTCCTCCACAAGGGGTACAAACAAAGGGCAACTTACGGTTATAACCTCTGATTTCGGCATAAATTTTAAAATATGTTTTTTATGTTGCTCGCTTTTTACGGTAGCATTAGTGCCTATAACTCCAATTTTGCCGTTTTTGGTGGCATTAACCGCACTTTTAGAAGCGTGGGATACAACCTCAAAAAACGGAACGGGTAACTGAAGTGCAGTATCCGACGCAACCGAAGACACAGTACCGCAGGCAGCAACAATTAACTTAACATCATTATTTAAAAGGAACTTTTCATCCTGCAAGGTATATTTTCTTATTGTTTCAACACTTCTTGTACCGTAAGGCACACGGCCTGTATCGCCAAAATACACTATATCTTCGTTCGGCAGTTGTTTAATCATTTCCTTAACAACCGTAAGACCGCCGAGTCCCGAATCAAAAACGCCTATCGGACGCTTATCAGCCACAATAACATCTCCCTATAGATATTCAATTTATAATACCTGTCTCTTATACACATCTGACGCTGCCGACGATACTCCTTGTG
>CAMFZK010000082.1 GCA_946006915.1 uncultured Clostridia bacterium | reverse complement strand
GCGATTCCTCTACGTCTCGTGGGCTCGGAGATGTGTATAAGAGACAGTATAAATTTTGTTCTTGACTTTTCCTGACTTTTGTTTTAAGATATTCGATACAACGTAGAAACGCTAATTTTAGTTTGGAGGAAACAGTATGAACATTAAACCATTGGCTGATAATGTTGTTATAAAAGCAACAGAAGCCGAAGAAACCACAAAAGGCGGTATTATATTAACTTCTGCCGCTAAAGAAAAACCGCAAATTGCCCAGGTTGTGGCAGTAGGCCCCGGAGGTATTGTTGACGGTAAAGAAGTTAAAATGACCGTAAACGTAGGCGACAAAGTTTTAGCCGCAAAATATGCAGGAACAGAAATCAAAATTGACGGCGAAGAATATGTAATACTCCGTCAAAACGATATTTTGGCTATTGTTGAATAAGGAGGCAGAGTTATGGCTAAAGAAATTATTTTCGGTGAAGAAGCAAGAAAATCTCTTCAAAAAGGTGTAGATAAACTTGCAAATGCAGTTAAGGTTACATTAGGACCTAAAGGCAGAAATGTTGTATTGGACAAAAAATACGGTTCACCGCTTATCACTAACGACGGTGTAACAATCGCAAAAGAAATTGAACTTAAAGACCCGTTTGAAAATATGGGTGCTCAACTTGTTAAGGAAGTTTCGGTTAAAACCAATGATGCCGCAGGTGACGGTACTACAACCGCTACCGTTTTGGCACAGGCACTTATTAACGAGGGTATGAAAAACGTTGCCGCAGGCGCAAACCCGATGGTAGTTAAAAAAGGTATTAAACTTGCAGTAGATACCGCTACAAAAACCGTTATTGAAAATTCCAAAAAGGTTAGCGGAACAGACGATATTGCACGTGTTGCCACCGTTTCTTCGGGCGATAGCGTTATAGGCGAACTTATTGCCGAAGCAATGGCAAAAGTAACTGCCGACGGTGTAATTACGGTTGAAGAATCCAAAACCGCCGAAACCTATTCCGAAGTAGTTGAAGGTATGCAGTTTGACCGCGGATATATTACACCTTATATGGTTACCGATACCGACAAAATGGAAGCAGTACTGGACGACGCTTTAATTCTTATTACCGATAAGAAAATTTCCAACATTCAAGAAATTCTTCCTGTTTTAGAGCAAATTGTAAACGCAGGCAAAAAACTTTTAATTATTGCAGAGGATATTGAAGGCGAAGCACTTTCAACCCTTATTGTTAACAAACTCCGTGGTACATTTACCTGTGTTGCCGTTAAAGCACCCGGTTTTGGTGACAGACGTAAAGAAATGCTCCGTGATATCGCTATTTTAACCGGCGGTGAAGTTATTTCGGAAGAACTCGGTCTTGAACTTAAAGAAACACAAATGTTCCAGTTAGGTAAAGCACGTCAGGTTAAGGTTACAAAGGAAAACACCATTATTGTTGACGGTGCGGGTGATAGCAACGCCATTGCCGACCGTATTACACAAATTAAGAACGAAATTGCCGTAACAACGTCTGACTTTGACCGTGAAAAACTTCAAGAACGTCTTGCAAAACTTTCGGGCGGTGTTGCAGTAATCAAGGTTGGTGCCGCAACCGAAATTGAAATGAAAGATAAGAAACTCCGTATTGAAGATGCTCTTTCTGCTACAAAAGCCGCAGTTGAAGAAGGTATCGTAGCAGGCGGCGGTGTTGCTTTAATAAACGCTATTCCCGCAGTTTCCGCTTTAATTGATACTTTGGATGGTGACACCAAAACAGGTGCTCAAATTGTCCTTAAGTCACTCGAGGCACCTATCCGTCAAATCGCTTACAATTCCGGTCTTGAGGGTTCTGTAATTATTGAAAAAATCATCTCAAGCGGTAAAGTAAACTATGGTTTTGACGCTTATAACGAAGTTTATACCGATATGATTGAAGCAGGTATAGTTGACCCGACAAAGGTTACACGTTCTGCTTTGGAAAATGCCGCAAGCGTTGCATCTATGGTTCTTACAACCGAAAGTTTGGTTGCCGATAACCCCGAAGATGCCGCTGCTGCAGCATCCGCCGCTGCCGCCGCAGCAGGTGCGGGCGGAATGTACTAAAATCAAAAAAATCCCGTGAAAACGGGATTTTTTTATGGTCTTTTTTAAACTTTGGGGTCAAAATTTTCGGATTTAATTATAACTTAACGGTTTTTTGTATTCTTTTGATAATCGGGGGAGTGATAACTGCAAAAATCACGGCAAATGCAATACCGCCCATAAGTTTTAGGGAAGCGAAAATTGCTATAAGGTTTGCAACGGCTTTTCCGCCTGTAATGTAGTTGGAAAGGTAAGATGCGCCTATGTTAAGGGTTGAAAGAACAACCGCACTTATAAACAGTTCGAGTGCAAAAAGCGGGAATGACTCTTTTTTGCCGAACACCTTGTGAAGTAAAGCAACGGTTAATGCGTAAACTACTGTTGGAATCATCCAAATTACGGTTGACCAGTTTATTCCGTAACCCATTGCAAGTTGCGAAACAAATGCGGCAACAAGCGCAGTAGCACCGCCCCAGCTTACGCCGAACATTACGGACGCTATAATCAGCGGAAAGCAGCTTATCGGAATTTGGTAATTGTCCAAAAAGGCAATTTTACCGAAGTTTGCCGCCAACATTTCAAGCGGTACAAACAATGCCGCCATCATAGCGCAGATACATACTTTTTTTACATAATTGTTTTTCATAAAAATAACCTCCTATTACCCGTATTACCGATAATAAGAGGTTTTACCCGATATTAAGCGGCAGCGGGATGCGAATACCGAACCGCGAAAATCTTCGTCCGTTTGGCAACTCCCCGTCCAACCGGCACTTAACGCTCGATATTCTACTCTGCATTTGATAACCATTATAACCTAAAATTTTAATTTGTCAACCTAATTTTGTATCCCGTGCGTAAAAAAATATGTATTGTTGTGCAATTCCCGCATATTCTTTTGCACATTCGGGCAATTCCCCGCCGAAAAGAACCTCCATAGCACGTTTTATCCAAACATCTTTGGGAAATGCGTCTGTATGGCGGTGTGAAAACAAAAGGCAACAATCAGCCACCTTTGGACCTACACCTTTAATTTTCATAAGTTGGTTTCTCGCATCGTCTAAATTCATTTCTTTAAGTGTGTTTAATTCAACTTCTCGATTTACCACTTTTTGTGCGGCGTCAAGCAAATATTTTGCCCTAAAACCGCTGCGCAAAACCGCTAAATCTTCGAGTGTTAAGGAAGCTAATTTTTCGGCAGTAGGGAAGGTGTAATACCCGTCTTTTTTATCGCCGAAGTTTTCGCAAAGCCGTGAAATAATGCCCTTTATTCGCTTAATATTATTGTTTTGCGAAATAATAAAAGAACATAGCGTTTCAAAGGGTTCTTGGTTTAAAATTCTAATCCCGTGGGAATATTCGCACGCTTCTTTTAAAACCGCATTTTCGCTTAAAAGTTTTATAATTTCGCCGTAATCCCTGTCAAAATCAAAATAATCTTTCCAAATATTTTCAAAATCTTCGGTTGTTGTGTTATAAAGTACAATCGTGCCGTCGCTTAGTTTTTCAAGTTTCAAAAACCTGTTAAAGGCAACACCGCTCCAAACATTCTTTTCATCACAAACCCAGCGGAATGCCTGTCCGCAGTCAAGTGTATGGGGCAGGTCAAAATCCTCTGCGCCGTAAATATAGATATTATTGTTTTTGTTTTCAATTTTCATTTTACTCACTTCCGTATTTGCATTATACTTTTTTTGTGGTATAATATCAACAAGAAAATTCAGTAAAGGTGATTTTATGCGTCAAGATATTTGCACAATACCGATAAGCGAAGTTTTTGAAGTGAATGACGGCTGTCCCATTTGCCGAATGAGGGAAACGGTTGAAAAACGAATTATTGATTACATAATGGGTGCCGCTATGATGGAACCCGATGTTCGTATCGAAACCAACCGTTTGGGATTTTGCGAAAGACATTTTGATATGATGTTAAACTCCCGAGGTCGGCTTCAGTTAGCACTTATTTTGGAATCGCATATTGACGAAATAGGTAAAAATATTTTTGATAAAAAACTTTTTAATACTGCCGCTAAAAAGGGAAATACCGCACGAAAAATTTCCGAATCCTGTTTTGTTTGCGAAAAAATAGAATGGGGTTTCTCCCGAATGATTGAAACGGTTTTCCGTTGTTACGAAGATGACAGGGAATTCAGGGAAATGTTTAACGGTCAACCGATGTTTTGCCTTAAACACTACGAACTTCTTATAAATTCCCCCTCAAAAAAGATTTTAAGGAAATACAGCACCGAATTTAATCAAAATTTAAGCCGTATCACGGGAAATTATGTTAATGAACTGCATAACGATTTAAAAAAATACTGTTCAATGTACGACTACCGTTCCGGCGGGGGACAAAATGCCGACTGGGGGAACAGTAAAAATTCGGTTGAACGCAGTATTGCCTTTTTAAACGGCAGAAGTTTTAAAGAGGAATGACTTTACATAATATGTCGAAAAACTGCGAATGTTAATAACAGAACCCCTATTTTACGTGGGTTTTTCCACTTTTCCACCGAGTTATCCACATTTTTATGTAAACTTGAATAATACCTCCATTTTTTGTTAAACCTATTACCATAAACAGTAAACGAGGTAAAATTATGGTAAAAGGTGTAAGCAAAACTATTATAGAGGTTAATAACACAGGCAGTAAATATTTTGAAAAAATTGTGTTTTACGTAACACCCGAATACGGTACTCTTAATGCAAAGCATTTAAAAAGGGCAGCTTCGGAATTTGCGTTTAATTACAACAACATTAAAGATACTAAGCCGCTAAGAAAGACTTATAAACGTAAAAAGATAATTAAAACAGTTTTAATTTCGGCAATAGTTTTGGGTCTTGTATCTCTGTCTCTTATACACATCTCCGAGCCCACGAGACGTAGAGGAATC
>CAMFZK010000081.1 GCA_946006915.1 uncultured Clostridia bacterium | reverse complement strand
AAACAGAGTGTTCTTACAAAACCTCTCGGTTACTATAAGAACACTCTGTATGGTCCGAGTGACAGGACTTGAACCTGCGGCCTCTTGACCCCCAGTCAAGCGCGCTACCAGCTGCGCCACACCCGGAAATATAACTTTATGTATCTGCGTTTTTCACGCAAATACTATTATACCAAAAAATTTGTATTTGTCAATAGAAAAAAAGCCGACTTAAATGAATTTTTTTAAGTCGGCTTTTTTAAAGGTTAAAACTAATCTACAAAGCCGGATTCAACTAATTCTACAAGACTGTTAAGTGCCTCTTTTTCGTCTGAACCGTCAACAATAATTTTAATAGAAGTACCGCCGACAATACCAAGCGAAAGAACGCCTAAAAGACTTTTTGCGTTAACCTTTCTGTCATCCTTTTCAACCCAAATAGCAGACTTAAATTCGTTTGCTTTTTGAATAAAGAAAGTAGCAGGGCGAGCATGTAAACCAACTTGATTATGAATAACAACATCTTTAACGCACATTATAAATTCTCCTTATCAGGTTATTGATTTATTCAATATACGTATTATACCACATCAAATGTCATAGTCAATATTTTGTGAAAAAGTTCTAGTTTTTATCCAACAAATACTACTTTTTCACGGTTTGATTTGTGCAAAATTATTACTTTTTAAATCAAATCTTTGTATTTTTCCAAAAGTTTTTTGTCTTTCTCATCAATGTCGGATTGTGAAAGCATATCGGGTCTTTTGTCGATAGTTGTTAAAATTGACTTGCATTTTCGCCATTCTTCGATTTTTTTATGGTCGCCCGAAAGAAGTATAGACGGTACGGGCTTTTCATTCCAAACTGCGGGGCGGGTATATTGCGGGTATTCAAGCAGTCCGTTAAAGTGGCTTTCGTCGGTAAAACAAAGGTCGTCCGACAATACACCGGGTAACATTCTGCAAACAGCGTCAGCAACGACAAGTGCGGGAAGTTCGCCGCCGGTTAAAACATAATCACCTATGGAAATTTCCTCGTCCACAATTTCGTCCAAAACACGTTGGTCCACACCCTCGTAATGACCGCAAAGCAGTACCAAACGGTCAAGTTTTGAAAGTTCTACGGCTTTTTGCTGTGTAAATTTGGCACCTTTAGGGGATAAATACACCAAGTGGGGTTTTGGCTCATTTGGGGCGTAAATGTTTTTAAAACAGTCATAAATCGGCTGCGCCGCCATAACCATTCCCATACCGCCGCCGTAGGGCATATCGTCCACCTTGTTGTGCTTATTGCCGGCAAAATCACGGATATTGGTGCAAACAATTTCAACCTTGCCCGATTTTTGCGCCCTGCCTATTATACTTTCGTTCATTACGGTATTGCACATTTCGGGAAAAAGGGTTAGAATATCAATCCTCATCAAAAATTCCTTTCATAGGGCGTATAACCGCCTTTTCGTTTTCCACATCAACCGAAACAATAACCTCGTCTATAGCGGGAACAAGGTATTCTTTACCGTCCTTTGTGATATGCCAAACATCATTAGCACCTGTTTCGGAAACATCTGTTATTTTGCCTAATAATTCGCAACTGTCGGCATCAAATACACTGCAACCTAAAAGGTCGCTTATAAAATATCTGCCTTCGGGTAAATCGGCGTCGTCACGGTTAATATAAATTACCGTTCCGCGCAGTTTTTCGGCTTGTTCAACCGTATTTATTCCTTTAAAAGCAACAAGCGCTACTGTTCCGTGCGGCTGAACCCTTACAATTTCTAACTTGTTTTTACCCTCATTATCGGTATAAACGGTTTTAAAATTTGCTAAAAATTCGTTATCGTCCGCCCAAACCTGAACACGTGTCATACCTTTAATACCGTGAGTACCCGTAATTTTTCCGGTTTCGAGATATTGTTTTTTCATATTCTCTCCTATATAAATACCCCCAACTTTGTGGGGGTAGTAATTTTAGTTTCAGCCGAACAAACCGTTCGGCTAAAGTTTAGTCGATTTCAACCGCAACCGAAATATTTTCCTTGTTTGCGGCTGCACGCATAACGGTACGAATGGCTTTGGCAATCCTGCCTTGCTTACCGATAACTCGGCCCATATCGTTTTGCGCTACCTGTAAATGAAGAACGGTAACCCCTTCTTCATTTATCGGGTCGGCTGTAACCTTAACTTCCTCCGGATTTTCTACAAGCCCGGAAGCAATAGAAATTAGTAACTCTTCCATTTTTTACCTCACAACTTTACGATTAAGAATTAAAGAACGCCGTTCTTTTTAAGTAAAGCTTTTACGGTATCGGTAGGTTGAGCACCGTTAGCAATCCATTTCTTTGCTTTTTCACCGTCAATGTTTACTACTGCGGGGTCCTTTGTGGGGTCATAAGTACCGATTTCTTCGATAAAGCGACCGTCACGGGGGAATCTTGAATCAGCAACAACTACACGGTAGAAAGGAGCACGTTTAGCACCCATACGGCGAAGTCTGATTTTTACTGCCATTAAAATACACCTCCATAATTTGATATATGTTTAAAGATTAGTTATCTTAAAAACCGAATTTTTTAGGGAAATTCATTCCTCGCATTAAATTGCGTTTTCCGTTTTTGTTGTTCATTTGTTTGAACATTTTTTTCATTTGTTCATACTGTTTCATAAGTTTGTTAACGTCTTCTACCGTAACACCTGCTCCTGCGGCAATACGTCTGCGGCGTGATGCGTTTAAAATGTCGGGTTTTGCACGTTCTTTTTTGGTCATAGAGGTTATTATTGCCTCAATACGAAGTAACGCACGGTCATCTATATCAACATCTCTAATTTGTTTTTCCATACCCGGAATCATTGAAAGAATGCTTTTAAGCGAACCCATTTTTTTAATTTGCTTAAACTGTTCAAGCAAATCGTTCATATCAAACTTATTTTCGGCAAGCCGTTTTGCGGTTTGCTCGGCGGCTTTTTCGTCAATCTCGTTTTCAACACGTTCAATAAGGGATAAAACGTCCCCCATACCTAAAATACGGGATGCCATTCTGTCGGGATGGAATTCGTCAAGTTGGTCCAACTTTTCGCCGACACCCGTAAACATAATCGGCTTACCGGTAACCGCTTTTACCGAAAGTGCGGCACCGCCTCGGGTATCGCCGTCAAGTTTGGTTAAAATAACGCCGTCTATTTCAAGAATATCGTTAAACGCTTTTGCAATGTTTACCGAATCCTGACCTACCATAGAGTCAATAACCAAAAGTATGTTGTTAACTTCAACCGCTTCGGTTATACGCTTTAATTCGTCCATAAGGTCGGTGTCAATATGCAAACGGCCGGCAGTATCCAAAATTACAAAGTCGTAACCGTAGTCCCTTGAATGAGCAACGGCTTTTTTTGCAATAATTTCGGGTTTTTCGGTTCCCATTTCAAAAACGGGAGTGTCAACCGCTTTACCTACAACCTTTAACTGTTCAATAGCAGCGGGACGGTAAATGTCACACGCCACAAGTAAGGGTCTGTGACCTTTGGCTTTTAGGTATTTGGCAAGTTTTGCAGAGTGGGTGGTTTTACCTGAACCTTGCAAACCGCACATCATAATAACGGTTGGAATTTTGTTGGAAGTTTTAAGCCGTGCCTGTTCGCTGCCCATTAAGGCGGTTAATTCGTCCTTAACGATTTTTATAACCATTTGGGGAGCAGTAAGACTTTCCATTACCTTTTCACCGATACATTTTTCGGTTACGGCGTTTGTAAAATCTTTGGCAACTTTATAGTTTACGTCCGCTTCAAGCAAAGCAAGGCGGACTTCACGCATAGCGGTTTTAACGTCGTTTTCGGTTAATTTACCTTTAGAGCGTAGGCGCTTAAACACGCCGGCAAGTTTGTCTGATAAATTGTCGAATGCCATTTTTACACTCCTTATAAATTATTTATTATTTCAAAAATTCGGTCTAAATTTTCGTTGACTTCGCCCGAATAAGCTGCCGCCAATTCTTTAAGTTTTAAAAACTTTTGGCAGTAACCGCACTTTTCTTCCAAATTAAGAAGTTGTGTTTCGGCACGTTTGATTTGGTCACGCACACCTTGGCGGGTGATACCCTCATTTTCTGCAATTTCCGAAAGGGATAAATCGTCGTTATAATAATATTCGGTAAGTGCTTTTGATTTTTCGTTTAAAAAAGCACCGTAAACATCAAGCAAGGCGGAAATATATAAATTTTTACCCATAAAACACCCCACCTAAAATTTAACCTTAAAGAGTATAACACAAAAAGTTACGGGTGTCAAGTATTTTTCTTTACACTTAAAAATATTGTATTTCGGAAAGAAAAATGCTATAATCAAAACGGTGATTAGATGGAAATTTTGTTTGAAGACGGGGATATTTTGGTTTGTATTAAACCTGTCGGCGTGGTTTCACAAGCGGACGAAACCGAAAATAATATGATAAGTTTGTTGGAAACGCTGACGGGCGATACGGTTTATCCCTTGCACCGACTTGACAGGGAAGTGGGCGGTGTTATGGTTTATGCTAAAAGTCGGTTTGCGGCGGCGGTTTTATCAAAAGATATTGCCAATCATAAATTTAAAAAAGAATATTTGGCTTTAGTACACGGCAAACCGCAGGAAAACAGCGGTGAAATGCGTGATTTGCTTTTTAAAGACAGCCGTAAAAACAAATCATTTGTAGTAAACCGTATGCGAAAAGGAGTTAAAGAGGCGGTACTCGATTACGAGGTTTTAAACAGTAAAAACGGCTTGTCTTTGGTAAAGGTTTTGCTTCACACCGGAAGAACACATCAAATAAGGGTGCAGTTTGCTTCACGAAAAATGCCCCTTGCGGGGGATAAAAAATACGGTGCAAATGATGATTTTAAAAATATAGGTCTTTGGTCTTATAAAATTACATTTACCCACCCAAAAACAAATAAGGAAATGATTTTTGAAAAATTACCGCAATTTTTTATGGCGGAATATGTTTGAATTAAGGGGTAATTCACATATAAAAAAGGAGCGGGTT
>CAMFZK010000080.1 GCA_946006915.1 uncultured Clostridia bacterium | reverse complement strand
TTTCAAGCGCAAAGGAGTCCAAAACCGTTGCGTCAAATTCGGCACAGTGTGAATTTATATCATAAATTTTTTCGGTCATTGCAGTTTTTCCTTAACAATATAAGCCGCTTTGTAAATATCGCCGCCGCCCATAGTAATAACAAGGTCGCCTTTTTGTGCGGTTTTTATTATGGTATTTGCAATGTTTTCAAAACCGTCGACTATAACAGCGTCATTAAGCCCCGCCTTTAAATCTTCGGAACTTATGCCGTAGGTGTTTTTTTCACGCGAACCCATAATAGGGGTTAAAATAACCTTATCCGCAATATTAAGAGCTTTTATAAATTCGTCCTTTAAAAGTGCCGTTCTTGAAAAAGTAAAGGGTTGGAAAACCGCAATAACCCGCTTGTAATCAAGGTTTTTAGCGGCGGTAAGGGTTGCGGTAATTTCGGTGGGGTGGTGGGCATAATCGTCCGCCAAAACAAAACCGCCGTATTCACCCAAAAATTCAAATCTTCTGCCCGCACCTGTGAATTTTTCGAGTGCAGTCTTTATTCCTGCTGTTTCCACTCCCATATCGTAAGCCACCGCAAAGGCAGAAAGTGCGTTTAATACATTGTGGCGTCCCGGTATATGAAGTTCGATTCTTTCAAGTTTTTCGCCGTTTTTGCAGGCATCAAACGAAAAACCGTATTTACCGCTTGCAATGTTTTTGGCAGAGTAACAGTTATTATCCGAAAAGCCGAAAGTAACAACTTTACCCTCTATTCCGTTTACGGCTTCCATTGCCAATCGGTCGTCCCCGTTAACATAACAAAGTTTGCCCATTGACACAAACTTATGAAATGATAAAATAAGATTATCCATTGTTTTAAAATAATCAAGATGGTCGTTATCAATATTAAGAAGTACCGTAACATCGGGGGACAGTTGCAAAAAGGTGTCCACAAACTCACAGGACTCGCAAACCATTGTTTCGCTTTTGCCGGCAATACCGTTGGAATTTATAAGCGGTAACTTTCCGCCGATAACCGCAGTAGGGTCTTTCTTGTTTAAAATCAAAATTTGTGTTATCATAGAAGTAACCGAAGTTTTACCGTGGGTTCCGCAAACACCTATAACATTATCAAACTTGCGGGTAAGCGCACCTAAAAGGTGGCTTCGTTCCATGGTGGGAATATTAAGTTCCGCCGCCCTTACAAGTTCGGGATTGTCTTTACTTATTGCGGCAGAGTATACCACAAGTTCCGCACCCTCAACATTTTTAGGGTTATGCCCCATAAACACCTTAATGCCAAGTGCCTGCACCCTTTTAAGCGGGTCGCTTTGGTTATTGTCCGAACCGGTTAAAATGTATCCCTTGCTGTGCAAAATTTCAGCCAAAGGGCACATTCCGCTCCCGCCGATGCCTATCATATGAATACGTTTTACATTTTCAATTATTTTATCTTCACTGCGGAGTTGTTTCATAATAACTCTCCTTATATAATTAGTTAATTTTATTATATAACTTTTAAGGTGAAAAATAAACCCTTTTTTGAAAGGCGGTATTATAAATGTTTAAAATTCCCCAAAATGTTAATTTTGTACTGGACCGTTTAAATAAAAACGGTTATAAAGCATATATTGTGGGAGGGTGTGTTAGGGACTTTTTGCTCTCGGCAACACCCCACGATTTTGACATTACAACCTCTGCCACACCGCAGGAAATTATTTCGCTTTTTGAAAAAACCATACCCACCGGAATAAAGCACGGAACGGTTACGGTTATAGAAAACGGAGAGGCGATAGAGGTTACCACCTTTAGAACCGAAGGAATGTATACCGACAACCGCCGTCCCGACAAGGTGGAATTTGTGGACGATTTGAAAAAAGATTTGGCACGGCGGGATTTTACGGTAAACGCTATGGCGTATAACGCTAAAGAGGGTGTAAAGGACTTTTTCGGCGGACAAAAGGATTTGGAAAACCGCATTTTACGTGCGGTGGGAAACCCCGAAACCCGCTTTTCGGAGGATGCCTTGCGGATTTTACGCCTTTTCCGTTTTGCCTCCACACTCAATTTTAAAATAGAGGAAAAAACCTTTAATTCCGCAATAAAAAAAGCGGATTTACTTAAAAACGTAAGTCGTGAGAGAATTTTCGAAGAACTTAAAAAAGCGGTTACAGGGGATAATTTTAAAGTTTTTGAACCGCTTATTTCTCACGGGGGACTAAAATTTTTGAACATTACAAAAGTTCCCGATTTTGAAAAAGTAAAAAAATTTAATCACAACAATTTACTCTGCCTTTATTTAGTTTTGGGAAGTGACGGTTTAAAGGAATTAAAACCGTCCAACAAAGAAAAGGAGTATTTTAAAACGCTTGACATTTTAAAGAATTTGCCCTTGCCCGAAACCGACTGCGATATTAAAGAAATGCTAAACACCGCAAATTATGACATTTTAAAAGATTATTTTGCGTTAAGAGGACTGCCTGCAAAGCCATTGGAAAGGGTTACAAATTCGGGCGAGCCGTACAGTATACACCACCTCAAAATAGACGGAAACCACCTTAAAAATATGGGGTACAAGGGTGAGGAAATAGGCAGTATTTTAGAGCATTTGCGAAAAGTTGTTATTGCCGAACCGCAAAAAAACACACTCCCCGAATTATTAAAAGAAATACCGTAACAAAGAATGATAAGTGCCATAAAATGTGTTAGGCACTTATCATTTTTATTTTGGGCAGTGATTAAATGAAGAAAATTTGTATTATCGGCGGTGACCAACGCCAAATATACGCAAAACGCATTTTAGAAGAAAATTTTTTTGTTGATACTTTAGGTCTTTTTCAGGGAGATAACGGCAGTATTGACTCAAGCGATATTTTGATTTTGCCCGTTCCCACAACAAAAGACGGCGAAACGGTATTTGCCCCGTTTTCCGACAGAAAAATCTATTTAAAGGAAATTGAAGAAAAGTTTAAAAACAAACTTGTTTTCTGTTATAACTTTGCCCCGAAAACCGAAAATTTTGTAGATTTTTCGGCACTCGATTCTTTTGCAATTTTAAATGCGGTTCCCACCGCCGAAGGAGCAATAAAAATTGCCGCCGAAAACACCCCTTACACCCTTTGGAAAAGCAAGATTTTGGTTATAGGTTACGGCAGAGTGGGTAAAATTTTAGCCGACCGACTTCGTAATTTAGGTGCGTTTGTTACGGTTAGTGCCAGAAACCAAAAAGATTTTGCCGTTCTTGACGCTTTCGGATTTAGTTACATAAATACCGAAAAGTTGCAAAACGGGTATTTAGATTATGACATTATTTTTAACACGGTGGATTTTACGGTTTTAGACCGAAATACGCTTAAAAACTGTCCCTGTGACCTGATTATTGACCTTTCTTCAAAAGGCGGTTTTGATTTGGAATTTGCCAAAACACTTGGTATTAACGCAATTAAGCCAGGGGGACTTCCCGGAAAGGTTGCACCCAAAACCGCAGGCGAAATTATAGCCGGAACCGTAAAAGAATTTACCTGTTTTTAAATTAACGAGGAGAAAATTATGCAAAATATTACTTTAGGTTACGCTTTGACCGGCTCCTTTTGCACTATACAAAAGTCTATTGAAGCATTAAAAGTTTTAAGCCAATATAATATAAAAATTAAACCCATTATGTCCGAAACGGTCTATAACACCGACACCCGCTTCGGCAAAGCCAAAGACATAATAAAACAGGTGGAAGAAATCTGTAACGAAAAAGTTATTCACGACATTGTATCGGCAGAGCCGATAGGTCCTAAAAATATGCTGGATATTTTAGTTGTAGCCCCCGCAACCGGAAACACTCTTGCCAAAAATGCCTTAGGCATTACCGACAGTGCGGTGACTATGGCAATTAAAGCCCACTTACGCAACTCAAAACCCGTAGTTTTCGGCATTGCCACTAACGACGCTTTGGGCGCTTCGGCTAAAAACATCGGTCTTTTACACAACACAAAAAACATCTATTTTGTGCCTTACAGACAAGATGACCCCCTAAACAAAAACAACTCTTTGGTATGCGATTTTTCACTTATTCCGCAAACGGTGGAAGGGGCGCTTAAGGGCAAACAAATTGAACCCGTAATTATTTGACATTTATTCTTTGTTGGTATATAATGAATAAACTATGCATAATATACCGACAAAGAGAGTGATTTAATGGGTATTGCCGAACTTTTTATACTATCGGTAGGTCTTTCGATGGACGCTTTTGCGGTGTCTGTTTGCAAGGGACTTGCAACGGTTAAACTTAAACCCCGCCATATGATAATTACGGGACTTTGGTTTGGCTCTTTTCAGGCAATTATGCCGCTTATAGGTTATTTTTTGGGTACTGCTTTTGCAAAATACGTAACCGCTTTTGACCATTTTATCGCCTTTTTCCTTTTGGCGCTTATCGGTGCTAATATGATTAAGGAATCTTTAAGCAAAGATGATGAGGAAGATTCCGCTACGGACAATTACGGTTTTAAAACAATGTTTTTAATGGCGGTCGCCACCAGTATTGACGCTTTGGCGGCAGGTATTTCGCTTGCGATGGATTTAAACGGTAACAACGCTTACGCCTATATTGCGGTGTTGTTTATCGGCACGGTCACCTTTACACTTTCGGCAATAGGGGTTAAAATCGGCAATATTTACGGCGCTAAATTTAAGTCCAAAGCCGAATTTGCAGGCGGTTTGATTTTAATATTTTTAGGACTTCGGATTTTACTTGAACATTTAGGAATAATATAAAACTAAATAATAAATGTAGGGAACACTCTTGCGTGTCATTCCGAAAAAACGGCAGGAGCAAGCCCCTGCCCTACAAGATATTAAATGTTAAAAAGCGGACAGTCGGGAATGACTGTCCGCTTTGATATTTAGGAACAATATTACAGGGAATATTTGTCAATAAGCAGGAGTTCCTCTTCTGTAAAGGCGGTATTTTCGGTTGCTTTAATGTTATCAAGAATTTGTGACGGTTTAGAAGCACCGATAAGCACCGAAGTTACATCTCCGTCCTTAAGCACCCAAGCGAGTGCCATTT